>CAZUEI010000017.1:0-15029 GCA_964618985.1 uncultured Chloracidobacterium sp. | reverse complement strand
CATGGGGCGGAACGGTTATTAGATTTTAGATGAGTAAGAAGGCTTACATTTTTCCCGGTCAAGGCTCGCAGGCTGTTGGAATGGGAAAAGACTTATTTGATAATTTTGCTGCGGCTCGAGAGGTTTTTGAGGCGGCAGATGATGCCCTCGGTTTTTCGCTCTCGGATATGTGCTTTTCTGGCGACGAGGCTGATTTACAGCTTACGGCAAACACACAGCCCGCGATTTTGACCGCGTCCGTTGCTGCATACTACGCCGCGATGGGCGAAGGATTGCCGGAGCCGGACTTTGTTGCCGGACACAGCCTTGGAGAATATTCGGCGTTGGTCGCAGCGGGGGTTTTGGATTTTGCCGATGCAGTGCGAACCGTTCGGAAACGCGGGACGTATATGCAGGAAGCCGTTCCCGTCGGTGTTGGAGCAATGGCAGCGATACTTAGTCTCGATGTAGAAGCCGTCCAAGCTGGTTGTGACGAAGCCGCACAGGGACAGGTTTGCAGTCCGGCGAACATTAACTCGCCGTCGCAGGTTGTTATAGCTGGCAACGCTGAAGCAGTCGATAGAGCATGTGAAATTTTGAAAGAAAAGGGCGCAAAACGGGCGATAAAATTGAATGTTTCGGCACCTTTTCATTGTGCTTTAATGATGCCGGCGCAGGAAAGGCTCTCGGCCGATCTCGCAGAATTGCAATATGGCGAGTTTGCATTTCCGATACTGCATAATATCGATGCGGCGGTGAATAGTGATGCTGCGGCTGTTTGTGATAAATTAACGCGACAGGTCTCGTCGCCAGTCCGATGGCTGCAGACGGTCGAAAATATGGCCGCGAATGGTGTTGAAAAATTCATCGAGATCGGTCCCGGAAAGGTTTTAACGGGTTTGGTAAAGCAGATCAACAAGGAAGCCGTTTACGCCAACATTGAAAATACTGAAAGTTTAAGAAATACTTTAGAAACGCAATAAAACATAAGGAGAAACTATGTCAGAAGTACAGGATAAGATCAAACAGATAATCGTTGACGAGTTGGGTGTTGATGAGGCCGAGGTTACTGAAAACGCTCGTTTCATCGAAGATCTCGGTGCGGATTCACTGGATCTCGTCGAACTAGTCATGCGATTCGAGGAGGAATTTGACATCGAAATTCCCGATGAAGACGCCGAAAAGATCCAGAGCGTTCGCGATGCGTATGCTTATGTAGAGCAGCACAAAGGCTAAGTTGGTAAATAGTGAATCGCAGATCGTGAATAGTGGTTTTCCTATTTACGATTCATGATTCACGATTCACGCATTATGAAACGTCGAGTAGTAGTTACAGGACTCGGTTTGGTTACGCCGTGCGGGAACGATGTGGCATCGACTTGGCGCGCGTTGATGAACTGCGAGAGCGGAGCCGATTACATAAAGAAATTTGACGCCGAGGCTTATTCGTCCAAATTTGCGTGTGAGGTTAAGAATTTCGATCCGCTCAGTTTCCTGGATAAAAAGGAAGCCAGGCGAATGGGAGCTTTTACGCATTTTGCATTGGCAGCCTCGGACGAGGCAATGAAGCACAGCGGACTGGTTATTGACGAATCCAATGCCGACATGGTCGGAACTTATATTAGCTCCGGGATAGGCGATTTCTGGGCGATCGAACGAGAGCACGAAAAGCTTTTAAATTCCGGTCCGGATCGCGTATCGCCGTTCTTTATCGTCTCCGCAATCGTCAATCTTGCCTCCGGCAATGTTTCGATCCGACATGGTGCAAAAGGGCCTAATTCGGCGACAGCCACGGCATGTTCGGCAGGAGCACACGCTATTGGCGACAGTTTTCGCATAATCGAACGAGGCGACGCCGATGCAATGATCTGCGGGGGGGCCGAGAGTGCGATCACGCCCATGTCAGTTGCAGGTTTTGCTTCTATGCGTGCACTTTCGACTCGGAACGATGATCCGAAACACGCTTCGCGGCCATTCGATCTCGAAAGAGACGGATTTGTGATCGGCGAAGGAGCAGGATTGCTGATCCTTGAGGAACTTGAATTTGCAAAGGCTCGCGGTGCCAATATTCTCGCAGAGATCGTCGGTTACGGCATGAGCGGTGACGCATTTCACGTGACAATGCCCGACGAGACAGGTTCCGGTGCGATCCGGGTTATGGAACGGGCATTAAAAGATGCCGGCCTCGCACCCGAACAGATCGGCTACATAAATGCTCACGGCACGTCGACGCCTTATAATGACAAATTTGAAACGCTGGCTATCAAGAAAGTTTTTGGTGAACACGCTTACAACATACCTGTCAGCTCGACCAAATCGATGACGGGCCACGCTCTTGGTGCAGCCGGCGGGCTAGAGGCTGTTTTCTCAGTCAAATCTTTGATGGAAAACAAGTTGCCGCCGACGATCAATTACGAATTTCCCGACCCCGATTGTGACCTTGATTACATACCAAATGAACCGCGAGATGCTACGGTCGATCATGTGCTGTCGAATAATTTCGGCTTCGGCGGAACGAATGCGTGTTTGATCTTTAAGAGATTTACTGAATAAGCGAGCAGCAGTCGGCGGTTAGCAGACAGCTTTATGAGCTGACTGCCGATCACTGACGCCTTAGAAACGATGAAGATAATTGTATTAATGAAACAGGTCGCTAATAAGGACGCAGTATTGCGTATTGCAGGCGACGAGAAATGGATAAACGAGGCTGACGTTTCGCAGCAGACGAATGAGTCCGATGGTTATGCTCTCGAAGAGGCGTTGCGTACCGTGGAAGCCAAGGGTGAAGGCGAGGTTGTTGTATGTACACTTGGACCACAGACAGCCAAGACCGTTATCAAGGATGCTCTGGCTCGCGGAGCAAATCGTGCGATACATGTCGTTGTCGAAGACAGCAAAACACTTTCACCGTATCAGATAGCAAAAGCCATAGCAGATGCCATCCGTGAAGAAAACGCCGACCTTGTGTTTACGGGATTGCAGTCGGATGATGCGAGCTATGGGCAAACAGGTGTGATTCTTGCCGAATTGTTAGGCATTCCGCACGCGACCATTGTGATCGAAGTGGATAGAGCAAGTCTTGGTGAAACGCTTCGCGTCAAACGTGAGCTTGAGAGCGGTTGGTATCAGTGGTTCACATACAAACTGCCGGCATTGATGACAATACAGTCGGGCATTTCGCAGATAAGATACGCCTCGCTAAAGGGCATTATGGCCGCTAAGAGCAAGGAGGTCCGCGAAGTGACGCCTTCGGTTGAGACTTTTGCCTCTGCAGCGAAGATTGAAAAAGTTTACATACCTCTGAAAACAAAGCAGACGCAGATACTCGGGAACGGCGACGCAAAGGCAGGTGCTGTGGAGTTGGTCGAAAAACTGAGAACGGAGGTTCGAGTTATATGATCTTAGTATTTATCGAACATAAAGACTGCGTTCTTAACAAAACTTCGCTTGAAGCTATCACTGCCGCACAGAGTATTGGAAAGGATCTGGGGCTCAAAGTTTCGGCTGTCCTACCGTGCGATAAAGATTGTTCATTGGCACAGGAGATCGCAGGCTATAACCTCGAAAAGGTCATTGTCGCAAAGAACGAAAAACTCGGCACCTATACGCCGGATGGTTATGCAGATGCATGGGAACAGGTTATTAAAACTACCAATCCACAATACATCGTGATGTCGCATACATATCAGGTGCGCGATTTTGCTCCGAAGGTCGCGGCTCGGCTTGGGCGTGAAGTTGTTGGTGACTGTATTCGTTATAATGCCGAGGGTGGAAAATTAGTGCTGTCTCGTCGTATCTTTCTCGGAAAACTCGATGCTGATGTGACAATTGGCGGTGACGCACCATATTTTGTGACATTTCAATCAGGAGCGTTTCGCGCCGAGAACACAGAAAAGGGAAATGCCGCTGTCGAGACGATGAATGTGACAATCGGTGACATTCGCATGACACCTGAGGCTCCATTTCAAGAAGCTAAAGCGACTGTCGATCTTACAAAATCAGAGATCATTGTCGCCGTCGGACGCGGCATCAAATCGCAGGACAATATCGCCCTTGCTCAACAGCTTGCTGATGCTCTTGGTGCAGACCTTGCGGCCTCAAGGCCGATCTGTGACAGTGACTGGCTCCCCATCGATAGGCAGATAGGTTCGTCGGGCCAAACTGTCGCACCAAAGGTCTACATCGCACTTGGAATCTCAGGAGCGATCCAGCACATTGTGGGCATGAAGAACGCCGGCACGATCGTTGCCATAAACAAAGACTCCGAAGCACCTATCTTCGATATAGCTGATTACGGCATCGTTGGCGATCTCTTCGAGGCGGTTCCGGTGATGGTTGACGAAATAAAAAAGGCCAAGGCTTGAACAAGTCGAAAAGTTATGTATTTGAATGCTCACCCATGGTGAGCATTTTTTTTGATGGAAGTTGAATCCGTTTCATCCAGCCGACCGAATAACCTTTTTCGTTCGCTAATTTTATTTGATTAAAGGAGAATAACTATGAAAAAAATCTTTCTTTTTGTTGCAATCTTAACTTTTTCGGTGGGGCTGACCTATGCGCAGGCTGGGGGCGGCCTCTCGGGCCAAGGTTCTAACCAACAAATCGAACTTTTCGGCGGTTCAACATCGGTAGCTCTCAGCTCGGATTTTGTTGGGGCGTTAACTTCGCTGAACATTGCACCCGGCCGTGTATTTCCTGCATCACTGCGAAACGGCAGGGCATCCTTTCCCATAACCGACGGAACCCTTGATCGTGAGACGCTTCGGGGCGAAATAGTTCACAATGGCGGGTTGACCTTAACGAGAGGAAATACAAAGGTCAAACTCGAGAGCTTTATCATAGATACGACCGGGACCGGGATCGTTTTGACGGGTCTTGTTTCTGCTAATGGCAGTGTCGTTGGCCGTATCCCGCTTTTCGATCTGCAACTGCCGACAAATGTATCGCCTGACTCCATCGTCGACCGTTTAGTCTTGAGCAACGTCGGGGTCACCCTTAGGCAAGAAGCCGTCGGCGCCTTAAATGCGGTCTTTAAAACGAATGCGTTCGTAGCAGGATTTAATATCGGTACGGCGCACGTTCGCGGTTATGGATTTGGTTACGGACACGGTGACTAAGAATGCGAGTAACTACTAACTTACACTCAAAAAGGAACGAAGGATAGGTTCCATTTTATCGACTTTGTTAAAGAAGCGGTCTCAACCTAATGAGACCGCTTTGTTTTTTCCGGTAACGTGGCTTTTCGTACTTAGATCGATGATGCAATAGCTTCGTCAAAGATCTCTAAGGCCACATCTACGTGCTCCTTTGCCAGAACCAGCGGCGGTGACCAACGGATACTGTTCGAACCGCAGCCGAGAATGATCAGGCCGCGTTTGTAGCAGGCCATCTCAATCGCGTCGCGAAGTTCCGGGGCCGGTGTGAGGCTCGCTTTGTCTGTTACGAATTCGACGCCGAGCATCATACCCAAACCGCGAACGTCTCCGATGCAGTCATATTTTTCCGCCAGCTTTCTGAGACCCGCTTCGAGATACGCACCAACATCACGCGAATTATCAACAAGGCCGCCTTCGAGCAGTTCGATGGTTTTCAGAGCGGCGGTCAATGCGACAGGATTGCCCCCGAAGGTCGAGGCATGTGCTCCCTTGTGCCAATCCATAATGTCCGCACGGGCAATGCAGGCTCCGATAGGCATTCCGGAGCCAAGGCCCTTTGCAAGACACATGATGTCGGCCTTAACGCCTTCGTGATGATCGAGAGCAAACATCTTGCCTGTTCGCCCCATACCTGATTGAACTTCGTCGATTATTAGCATGATCCCGTGCTCATCACAGATGCGCCTTAATTCTTTTACGAACGCAGTGGGCGCAGGGATGTAGCCGCCTTCGCCCTGAACGACTTCGAGGACGATGCCGGCGACCTCTTCGGGCGGTGTCGTGGTCATGAAAAGACGTTTTTCGATCCATTTTACGACGTCCCGGGTGACAGTTGCCTCATCAGAAGGCATGTCAGTCGCGAAGTGACGGAATTTGTTTGGATAGGGAATGTGAACGACATCCAAGGCCTGCCTCATAAAGCCAAGCCGCTGTGCCTTTTTCGAACTCGTTAAACTTAAGGCCCCTAGCGTTCTTCCGTGAAACGAGCCAAAGAACGAAATGAATTTCTGCCGCCTAGTATGATACATTGCGACCTTTAGCGCAGTCTCGATGGCCTCGGCGCCGCTGTTTCCAAAGTGAGTTCTTGTTGGTCCGTCGATCGGGCAAATTTCTTCCAATTTCTTGCCCAATTCGGGCATATGACGGTAATAGAAATCAGTGCCGCAGAGATGGATCAACTCGCTGACTTGTTTTTGGATCGCGGCCACGATCTCGGGATGGCAATGGCCTGTCGAACAAACTGCTACGCCGGCGTTACAGTCGAGAAAGGTGTTTCCATCCGGGTCGGTGATCCAAACGCCGCTGGCGTGGTCAACAACCAGTTTATAATCCGGCCTTGGATAGCTCGGCGTAACATAACGCGAATCGGCGTCGATGATTTCGCGGGACTTCGGTCCCGGCAACTCGGTTTTGATAGACGGTCGTTGTAATTCTTGTGTCGGTGTCATGATATTTTTCTCCTTATGTTTAGAGTGCTCGATCTATCGCGCAAAAGCGGATAGGAAAACAAGCCTTAGGCTTGTACTCTGAACGAAGAAAAGATTAGTCACCGGCGAAGAGATTCGCTCGCTGCTTCATGGGACTGAGTTTTGAAATACAACGCGAAGTCATAGGAAATGATGCAATAAATATAGCAGAATTCACGTCACGTTTCAAAAATTTTGTTGGGCGTGAAACAATAGCGATATGCAAAGTGCGAAGAAACAAGCAAACCGCTTGATAAACGAGACCAGTCCGTATTTGCTTCAACATGCTCATAACCCTGTGGATTGGTATCCGTGGGGCGATGAGGCGTTTGAAAAAGCAAAGACAGCGGACAAGCCTCTGCTTGTGAGCATCGGTTATTCGGCGTGTCATTGGTGTCATGTGATGGAGCACGAATCGTTTGAGGACGCGGCCACGGCTGCAGTCATGAATGAGCATTTCGTCAATATCAAGGTCGATATGGAAGAACGGCCGGACGTCGACCAGATCTATATGAGTTTCGTCCAACTGACGACCGGACGTGGCGGGTGGCCGATGAACGTCTTTCTGACCCCGGACAAGCGGCCGTTTTTTGGCGGCACCTATTTTCCACCGACGCCGCGCTATGGCATGGCGAGTTGGCAGCAAATATTGTTTAGCATTGTAGAAGCCTATCGAAACAAACGTGATGAATTAGAACATTCGGCAAATGAGATCGTTGGCGAATTGCGGCGGTTGAGTGTTGTAGATTCTGCTTCAGGCGGACTTTCAACTGATCTGCTCGATCAGGCTTTTTCGAGTTTCTCGCGGACGTTTGACACGGTGAATGGTGGTTTTGGAGGAGCGCCGAAATTTCCACCTGCGATGTCGTTGGAATTTTTACTTCGGTATCATCATAGGACCGGCGACGAAAAGTCTTTGGAAATGGTGACGCACACGCTCGACAAAATGGCTTGCGGCGGGATCTATGATCAGCTTGGCGGCGGCTTTCACCGTTACGCGGTCGATGCGGTCTGGCTTGTGCCGCATTTCGAAAAGATGCTGTATGACAATGGACAGCTTATTCGCGTCTATTTGCATGCATATCAGGTTACGGGCGTTGAGTTTTATAAGCGAATTGCAATCGAAACCCTTGAATATGTCCGGAGAGAAATGCTGGATAAGTCTGGCGGGTTTTATTCGACCCAGGATGCGGACAGTGAAGGCGAGGAAGGGAGGTTTTTTGTGTGGACGCCGGAAGAAATTGCGGAGGTTTTGGGCGAGAAAGATGCGAATGAATTTTGCAAGCATTTTGATGTGACGACGAATGGAAATTTCGAGGGCAAAAATATTCTAAATATAAAGAACCCTGTCGCTATCGCTCCCGGTTCTGACAGGTTCGACGATGCACGTTCTAGACTATTCGCCGAGCGTGAAAAACGAATAATACCGCACCGCGATGAGAAGATTTTGACTGCCTGGAACGGCCTGATGCTTGCGGCTTTTGCCGACGCGGCGGCTGTGCTTGGCAGTGATGACTATTTGGAGGTTGCGAAAGGTAATGCTGAGTTTATTCTCACGCAGCTGCAGAAAGACAGGCGGCTCTTGCGGACCTGGAAGGATGGCACAGCAAAGCTGAATGGTTATATCGAGGATTGCGCAAATGTTGCCGATGGTTTGATCGTTTTGTATCAGGTGTCGGGAGAAGCGAAATATCTTGTCGAGGCAAAGCGTCTTGCTGAGCTGATGATAACAGAGTTTTGGGACACAGATAACGGCGGTTTCTTTTTTACATCGAACGATCACGAAGAACTGATAGTTCGCAATAAAGATTTTTACGACAACGCCACGCCGTCGGGCAATTCTGTTGCCGCCGATGTATTACTGCGGCTGGCAAAGCTGCTTGGTGATGAGAAATTCGAGCGTTTTGCCGTGACAGTATTGCGGCTTATGGCCTCGCAGCTGCGCAGATATCCACAGGGTTTTGGGCGGGTATTGTCGGCGATGGAGTTTCATCTGAGTGCAACGAAGGAGATCGCAATTATTGGCGAAGCGGGAAACGAATTGGGGCGTGAGATCCTGAAGAAATATTTGCCGGACGCCGTTGTCATATTGTCGTCAGATGCGCAGGCAGATTCGGCAGTCATTCCGCTTTTGAAGGATCGCGGAATGATAGACGAAAAGCCGACAGCTTATATTTGTAAGAATTATGTTTGCAAACTTCCGTTGACGGACCAAGCTAAGATTGTTGAGGCAATTAATGAAAAAAGCATCTCGTTTGGTGAACGAGATGCTTAATTAAAAATACAGAAATATTATTTATTTCTTAGCTGCATTTGCTGCATTTGTGGCCGGGGCGGCATTTGCAGGTTTCATTGCCGAGTTGACTGCATTGCTTGACAGCCTGATGGCATTGCTGGCTGAATTTACTGCATTTCCAGCTTGGCTAATAGCACTGTTGGCCTGGCTCATAGCGTTGTTGGCAGCGCTCATAGCGTTCGCCACTGCTTTGTTTGCATTAGCTACCATGTTTGTTGCCGAATCTCCGCATGCGGACATTCCTAGGGCACCCAATACGAGAACTACAGAAAGGGCAATTATTCTTTTCATCGCTTTTCTCCTGTCTTTTCAAAGATTAATAATTTAATTTGACGGGTTTGCACCGTCTTGTGTTCCATGTCTTTCTTTCCGGAACTATGGACAATATATTCAGCGGGCGAAATTAAGTCAACTCTTATAACGAAAAAATTCTTCTGCACCAATGAAAAAAGCACCTCGTCCGAAAACGAGATGCTTTTAGTAAAGATACAAGAAATGTTAATTACTTCTTGGCTGCATTTGCCGGTGCAGCAGCGTTAGCTGGCTTCATCGCATTAGCCGGAGCGGCTGCGTTAGCTGGCTTCGCCGCGTTGGTAGCATTTGCCGGAGCAACGTTAACCGGAGCAACGTTAACCGGAGGTGCTACGTTAACCGGAGCAATGTTTGCCGGTTTATTTGCCGGTGCATTGTTTGCCGGCGCATCGCCGCAAGCCATACCAAGTGCGCTCAAACCAAGAACTGTTGAAAGTACGATTACCTTTTTCATTTTATTTATCAAACTCCTGTCTTTTCTCAAAGAATTAATTACTTATTACTAGCGTTCGACTGATCGGACACAGCCGTTTTTGCCCTGAACTCTTTCTTTTTCAGAGCAAACGACAATATAGTGATTCCAAACGCAATAGTCAACCCTAAATTTGACCAAAAATCACTATTTTCTAATAAATTTCCTTGCTATTTTTACCATTTTTAGCCGCCCCTGTGCAGAATGCCGATGTTTATTGGCTAATAATCAAAATTATGGCTTTTTTTGGTGTTAATAGGTGTACTTTAATAAGTTAAAAAAAATTTCAAGTATTTGGCATTTTTTCGACAAAATTTCGTTTTAACTGACTAAATGACAATTTCGTGACAGGATGAATTAGTTAACTAAACACTTGGAATATAGCCAGTTCCGTCTTACACTTTCTATGCCGACACGCTCGCTTTAAGGAAGTATTGAAAAGGGTCGGTTTTCCTGAATAGAATTAATAGCCTGAACCCGGATCATCTTTTAACTAGTCATGTGACTGGTCATATGATAAGGTTGAATTGCTATGAAGAATAATACGAAAACTATCAGTGCCAGTGAATTTAAGGCTAAGTGCCTGCAGATCTTCGATGAACTTGGGGCAGAGGGAATCGTGATCGAAAAGCGTGGCAAGCCGATCGCTAAAGTGATCCCGTTTGGACGAGCGGATAATTCGAGCCTTATAGGTTCGATGAAAGGTATGATCAAGGTTTCAGGCGATATATTCTCGACCGGGGTCAAATGGAATGCTGAATCTTGACACGCACATACTGGTCGCTTCCTTGGCTGGCGAGTTGACTTCACGAGAACAAGCTCTGATTACAAGCGAAAGTCTGGCGGTTTCGGATATCGTGTTGTGGGAATTGGCAAAACTGGTTCAGCTTGGGCGATTGGAATTGGACATGGACAGCGTCGCGTTTCGTCGCAGTTTGCGGCACCTGACAATAATCCCTATCACGATCCAGATAGCCCGAAAAAGTACGGAACTCGATTTTTCATCCGATCCGGCTGACGAGATAATTGCCGCGACCAGTATCGTGGAACGAATTCCGCTGTTGACGCGAGATCGGAAAATTCTAAAGTCGCGCATGGTACCGTTCGCAAAATAGCAGTATGAAAAAATGCCCGCAGTGCGGCCGAGATTACAATGACGACTCGATGAGCTTCTGTTTAGACGATGGCTCAGAGCTCCTCTTTGGCCCGGCGTCTGTGGATGAACCGGCGACGGCGATCTTGTCAGAACCGCCTGCGTTAGCGGGTGGCCAGTTCGATGAGGCAAAAACGCGCGCGTTTGTTCACACGACCGAAGCGGCGGCGGATCCTCAAAACCGTTTAGGCGTAGTGACGGAGAAGCATAGCTTTTCCGCTCGGCGAGCAAAGCCATTGAGCGCGGCGGCGGTTCTGGTTGCGGTCATCGGCCTCGGTGGGTTTTTCGGTTATCGATATTTCAAACCCGTGACTGGTGGGCAGATCAATTCGATAGCCGTTTTGCCGTTTCAGAACAAAAGCGGTGACCCTAATTCAGAATACCTTTCGGACGGTTTGGCCGAGTCGTTGATCTATCGGCTTTCGCAGCTTCCCAATCTGGAAGTCAGCCCGACAAGTTCGGTCATTCGTTATAAAGGAAAGGATACCGATGTCGCGAAGATCGCAAGTGAGCTTGGTGTCGATGCGGTGATGACGGGAAGGCTTGCTCAGATCGGCGACAATCTGACGATCAGTGTTGAGCTAGTAGATGTGGGAAGTAACAAATTGCTGTGGGGTGAGCAATACGAGCGCAAGATGACCGATCTGCTCGCCACGCAGCGTGAGATAGCGTCAATGATCGCGCAAAAGCTGCAACTGAAACTCTCAGGTGAAGATTCAAAAGGCCTGACCAAACACTATACGGACAATAACGAGGCTTATCAATCGTATTTACGTGGGCGATTCTATTTGAGTAAACGCACGGCGAAAGACGTTCAGAAAGCCATTGAACATTTTCAGCAGGCGACCGAGATCGATCCGAAATTTGCTTTGGCATTTGCGGGATTGGCCGAGGCAACTCATTTTTTCTTCCTTTACAGTTATCCACAGATAAATGAGACTCCCAAGGCAAAGGAAATTGCCCTGAAAGCTATCGAATTGGATAAGACTTTAGCCGAGCCGCATTCTATATTAGGAATAATTTGTTTTCTTAGTCACGACTTCGCGTGCATGGAGCGCGAGCAAAAACTTGCTATCGAACTAAATCCGAAATATTCGGAAGCTCACCGCCGGTTGGGGTTGCTGCTTCGCGCTCTCGGTCGAATCGAAGAAGCCCGAGTTGAAACGAAAAAGGCGTTGGAGATCGACCCCCTGTCGCCGGTCACAAATTTTCAATATGCGCAGGAGTTTTTCTTTGAGAGAAAATATGAACAGAGTGAAGCGCTGAGTAAGAAAAATATCGAACTTGATCCAAATTTCTGGTATGCGCACCTACAGCTCTTTTACGTTTATCGTCAAAAGCGTGATTATGCGTCGGCAGTCGAGGCACTTGCCAAAATGCAGGATGCGAGAGGCGAACCTGATGCCGCAAAGTTGATTCGAGAGAGTTTAGTAAATAACGACTGGCCTGGATTCTTGAGGAAAATTACCGAGCAGCGTACACGACTCAAGATATACCCATATTTTGTCGCGACTCTCTTTGTCGACTTGGGCGAGAAAGATAAAGCCTTTGCGACGCTAAATGAAGCGGTCGAAACGAAAGATCAGCATACAAACCAAATGAAGGTAGATCCATTTATGGACCCGATGCGTGACGACCCACGCTTTAAGGAAGTTTTAAGGAAAGCCGGTTTTCCAGATTAAAGTTGATGAAATGGAGAAAGTAATGATTCGAAACAGCTTTCAAATTGTAGGACTTTTGTTCCTGTTCAGTCTTTCAGTCTCGGCACAACCAAGCAGCGGCGACAAGATGAATGCGGCAGAGGCTTGGAAGATGGGCCATTCGCGGCACGGCGAAGGGTTTGACGTCGGGCCGCGCGAAAAGCCTTGGGTGATGGCGGGCATCGGCAAAGTCACCTTCCCGATCACAACTAAAAGCGCGGAAGCGCAGCAGTGGTTCAATCAGGGAATCGCGTTGCAGCATTCATTCTGGTTCTTTGAAGCGGAGCGGTCGTTTCGTTGGGCGCTGAAGCTCGATCCCGAATGCGCGATGTGTTACTGGGGTTTGTCGCTGGCCGCTGCCGATGAACGCGGCCCGCAGTTTCTGAAGGAAGCCGGCAAACGTAAAGATAAAGTGAGTGAGCGCGAACGGCGCTATATCGAAGCCTGGGAGGCCCGCGGACAGACCGACCTGCCCGCTGATGCGGGCGGCAACAATCCAAGTGATGAAAAGCGATCTAAGCGGTTTATGTTTCTGCTCGAACAGATCGTGTTAAAGTATCCCGACGACATCGAGGCAAAAGCGTTTTTTGCTCTTGATCAGATGGGCGGCGAGCATCGCTACGGGGCGGACCTGATCCTGCAGCAGGTTTTGGCACGCGACCCGAATCATCCCGGCGCCCATCATTATCGAATTCACAATTGGGACAGCGCGGAAGGCTATCAGGCACTCGACAGTTGCGCGGCTTATGGCAGAGTCGCGGCTGGCATCGGACACGCGCAGCACATGCCCGGGCACATTTACAGCGGCATTGGCATGTGGCACGAGGCGGCGATCTCGATGGATTCGGCCACGCGCGTTGAAAAGCAATATATGCGCGACCGCCTCGTCTTTCCGTTTAACACCTGGAATTACGCGCACAACCAAAACTATCTCGGCTACATTCAGGAACAGCTTGGGATGCCGGAAGCCGCGATCAGCGGAGCGAAACAAATACTCGCTGCGCCGCTTGATCCGAAGTACAATAATCCATCTCGATACAGCGCGCACGCGCAGGGCACGATCGCATTGTCACGGGCGCTCGTCAGATTCGAACGCTGGAAGGACATTCTCGATCCTAAGACTTTCAATTGGCAGGATCGCACCCGTGACAAGTTAACTCGCTCTTACATCGAAACGCTCGCGCATCTCGGCCTCGGCGATATTGAAAAAGCTGCGAAAAGCTATGTCACGCATGCTGCTCTCAAAACAGAAATGGAGAAGCCCGAAAATAAATATTTCGAGCATCATTACACGATCCAATCGCTCGAACTGCGTGCCCGACTCGCCCTGGCGAAAGGTGAAGAGCTAAACGGCCTTATGCTGCTCGCTGAGGCAGCCAAACAACAGGCCGAGAAATTCGATGACGAAGACGATCCGTCGCCGTGGCCGAATGTTTTATACAACACGCTCGGCCGCGCTTACCTCGATCAGAAAACCCCGTCGCTGGCGCTCGCGGCTTTTGAAAAGTCGTTAACTATCGTGCGCAATGACGGTTTTGCCCTGGCGGGTTTGGTCGAGGCGCATAACGCATTGGGCGACAAAGGAAAGGCAACTGAAGCTTATGCGCGCCTTCTGCACGTCTGGTCTGACGCTGAGCCAGGACTGAAGTGGCTGGCACAGGCCAAAACCCTCGGGTTGCAGGCACAGCCAAAAGATGTGTCGCCGGGGCCGCAGCGCAATTACAAAACCACGACACTAGCACAGCTTGGTCCGAGCGTTTGGGAATCTTTTGATGCGCCTGAATTGAATGCCGTCGATGCTCAAGGTAAAACGGTTTCGCTCAAAGACTTCCGCGGCAAGAACGTGCTTCTGATCTTTTACCTCGGCGGTTACTGTGAGCACTGTCTTACGCAGTTGAAAGACGTAATTAGGCGCAACCAGCAGCTCAACGACTTGAACACGACGGTGCTCGCCGTAAGTGCGGATCTGGATGCGGGGTTAGCTCAAACAGCAAAATCTCTGGGAGTGCCATTCCCTCTGCTTTCCGATCCAAAGCTTGAGAACGCTCGTCGGTTCAAAGCCTACGATGATTTCGAAGAGATGGCGTTGCACTCGACGATACTGATCGACAAGCGCGGCCGCGTACATTGGTCCCGTACGGGTGGCAGCCCGTTCACCGACTTCGATTTCCTCATCAAAGAAATAGAAAGATTGAATAATTCAACTAACCTGGAGGCTGCGAAGTGAATACATCTCTGGCGAATTCTTAGACGGTTCGACCAGACGTATAGAATTTTATGAAACGGTGCCCTGAATGCGGGAGAAATTACGACGACGATTCGATGAGTTTCTGTCGTGATGACGGAGCCGAGTTGCTCTTTGGCCCTTCGTCGATGGATGAACCTGCGACCGCGATCTTGTCGACACCGCGTGACGTAGCGAGTAGTTTAGAGCATCCCACAGACGAGACGGTATCGGAAACCGCTATTCTCCAGCTACCCGTAGGAGCAGGAGT
>CAZUEI010000016.1:0-15144 GCA_964618985.1 uncultured Chloracidobacterium sp. | reverse complement strand
ATATTTGCGCCGAAATTAATGATGCCTTTTGCCTGCCCCGCCTTTTCATACAAAGTCGAATGTAAAACAAAAACAGTATTTGTCTCGTTCAGAACCATATACAGAAATTCTTCTTCGGGCATTGTCCGAGGCTCATCGAGAGCGGTCACTATTTCTGTTCGTTTTTGAAACGGCTGCCAACAAACGGCATTGCGGCCCATGGGGATGGCGGCGATCATGTTCTTGTTGTCCGGCTGCACGAAAGCCATTGCCTTTAGCGACGATTCGCTCGACATCTCGATCCCGAGCCCGGCTTTCAGACCAAGAGCAGTTGCGAGGCCGATCCTGATGCCGGTGAAACTGCCTGGCCCGGCTGAGACGGCTATGAGGCCGATCTCGTTACGCGGAATGTTATTTGACGTGAGCAAACTATCGATATTGACAAGAAGATCCTCGGCTTTTGAAACATTTGACGTGCCGATCCAATTTGCGATTTCCCTGCCGTCGTCAAGCAGCGAGACACTGCCGCCGGAAATGGCTGATTCTATGGCAAGAATTATCATCTCGGCCTCGAAATTACCGTTTGTGAGGTTCGACGAATTGAAGGCATTATTCTTTTCATCACTCCCCCGATCTGATAAAAGACTTGGGTTTTTGCGTCAAAGCTGCCTTCCATTTCGATGGTCGCCTGGATCGCATTTGGCCTTAGACGTTTTTTGATCTGCGCAAAGAGAGCGGCTCGGTCATGCAGCAACAGACCCATTTCCCTGAGCCGGACGTCGCTTGCCCATTCACGTTCCAGTTCGCGGATGAGCCATTTTGGCAGATCGTAAGCCTCGTCCTTTACCGGCGTGTCATCAAGGTTTAAATCGAGATAGCGGCGTGCGATGCCGAGTGTGCAAACGATCCAACGCCTGCGTATTTTGCTGACTGTGTTCAGGCAGCGTTCCCAGTCAAAATCAGTCGGACGATTTTCGACCGCGTAATAAATATCCCACAGTCTGTCCTTATAGGCGCCGCCGTCATTCAACCAGTGAACGCATAAAACGCGGAGATGGTCCTCGGGCCGGAGGACGCGAATATTGCCGCCCTCGACCGGCAGAAGGCGCGAGTTGTCAAAAAGGTCATCCCATTCAACTGTGTCCAGATGCCGCAGTTCGCGGTGGATGTCTATCCCAATGCCTTTCGTCGCCGGCGAGATCGCGATTGCGGACGCAGCGTTGAAATCCTCCGCAGGAACCGCAAAGTCCATGTCGATCGATGCACGTGAGCCCGGCTCGGGATAAAACTGCGCGGCAGCAAGCCCCTTGATAAGGATCGGTTCGATTCCCTTTTCACGAAAGGCAGTGAAGGCACGAAGTGCCTGCACCTCCTGCGTCTTCTTATGAAGCAGGTTCCATTTAAACTCATCTGTGATTTGTGTTTCCTGAACGGCCACAAAAAAAGAGTAGCATGTCAGAACCGCCTGCGTAAGCGGGCGGTTCTGACACTAGCTGTTTCGTGAAGGAGTATTCGGGGCGCACATACCTTTATTGTTACAATTTGTCGTGCTGGGGCAATTCGCCATGTGCGGCTGGGCGCAATGCGCGTGGCTTAAGCATGCACAATTTACGTTGGAATAGGAATTACGCGGGGCAGCGAGTGAAGCGATGATCGGCAGTGCCACGGCTGAGGCTATGCCGATAGTCTTTAGAACCTGCCTGCGAGACCGGCGATGAAATCTCGGACTAACCTCACTTTCCAACAAACCATTTTCGTTCAGTAAATCGATGGCGAGCCAAACAAAATCTTCCGTCACCTTTCCGCGGTCGTCAGACTCAAATTGCTTCACAATGTCCAATATAGAGTTTTTGCCGTCACAGCACTTCCAGACAAAAGCAGCGGAGCTATTCAAGCAATGCGCTTTATCCATGTCGAGGTCATAAACCAAAACTTCGTCGGTCACTTCCTGAATTACGAGACCAGTCTGTCGTGCCATGGGATTTTGCGGACTAGTTGAACTATTCATTTTCAGCCACCTCCAACAAAAAAGAGCAACGAAGATCATATATCTTCGCTGCTCGTTATTAACCTATTTCGAAACGTGCAAATCTAGCTTTTTCGCGGTGGGGCGTTCGGAGCACAAAGACCTAAATTGTTACAGTTTGACGTGCTGGGGCAACCCGCATTTTGCGGCTGTTGACACTGGGTAACACTTGCACAAGCACAGGTGGCAACGCCTAATGCCTTTTGAGGAGCGACGAGTGAAGCAATGACAGGCAACGCCACAACGGACGCCAATCCGATGGTCTTGAGGACCTGACGGCGTGAAGTGCCGGCAAATCTTGGAGCGACCTTATTTTCGAGCAGGCCGTTCTCATTAAGTTGATCGATGGCGAGCCAAACAAAATCCTCAGTCACCTTGCCGCGGCCGTTCGATTCAAATTGCTGCACTATGTCCATTACCGAGTTTTTACCGTCACAAGACGACCAAATGAAAGCAGCCGATTGATTCAGGCAGTGGGCTTTATTTGTGTCGAGATCGTAAACCAAAACTTCGTCGGGCATTTCTTGAACCACGAGACCGGTTTTGCGGGCCATTGGATTCTGCGGATCATTCGGATTATTCATCATCTCCTCCAGCGAAAATATTAAACAAAAATAATAAAGGGTATTCTACCCCAAAAAGCAATCTTGTCAAAACAAACAAAGCAAAACAATACGCTTTATAGCGTAATTCTACCTCATATTACGTTTTTGTCAACGAAATCGAGCAGTTTTCGAGCGAATTCCTTAGCCGCTCCTCTAGGACTTGAAGCGATTATTGCACGACTGGCGATAGAATTCAAGACGCGAAGCGAAAATTCCGGGGCCCGTCGGAGCGGCAGGACAAAGGGGATCATCTCAAGCACGCCCTGTCCGTGGCTCAGCATAACCGGCGGTTTCCATCTTTGCCCCGGTTCGTATTTCGTGAACAGAACCAGCCCGACAGGCAGCGGCTCCGTCGCAGCAGTTCCGCCGAGCGACTCAATAGTCATCTCGTACGGCCAATACTGACCGTCATCCGTACGCATCATAATTTTCTTCGGAAAAGGATGCAGGGACCCATTCTTATCGAAGATCGCAAAATCGTCCGAATAGTATTCGGCACCCTGCCGCACGAGTTCGGCCGTTAAAGTACTCTTGCCCTGAAAACTCTGTCCAGGCAGCACGATCGCTCTTCCCTTCCAGCCGACAGCTCCCGCGTGCATGAAGACCATGTCCACGGCATGCTCGCCGACGGTGATCCGTACGATCGCGTCAAAGAACTTGAAGAACTTTTTTCGCCCGCGGCACGACGCGAGGCCTTCGCCATTGAGGAACATGCTGTAGCCGCTTTTGGTTCGGTTTACCTCAAATAATTGATCTACCTTTTTGCCTTCGGCACGGTGAACAAAGTTAACCAGCGACGTTCGCGCCGTCCGCTCACCTTCGTCAACCATTTCCTGAACATTGCCGTCGATCTTTATGACCACGCCGAATGACTCGAACGTGAACGGGCGAACTTTAGATTGTGACGGGACTGCTGTCATAAAATACTTATTTACTACCTATGCCAAAACACCTCTTTTTGCCAGAACTACCAATAACAACCCGGTCAATATGATAACAACCGGCAATATTGCGATCTCGATATCCTCGCGGAATTCGACCGAGAGCAAAATGAACGTTGACAATATAAATGCCAGCACGGCATAAAATACAGTTACCCGGCGATGTGAAAGGCCGGACTGGACGAGCCGTTGAAAAAGATGTTCGCGATGAGCCTGCCAGACTTTTTCGCCGCGTATGGCTCTTCTTAATAATGTCACGACCGAATCAAACAGGAAGAACCACACAAACAAAACGGCAGCGATCGGCAGAAGGTCCGGGTTTTTACTTGCAATAGTTCTCGCGATCAGCGGCAATGACGCAAAGGTAAAACCGAGAAACGCGCTTCCGACATCGCCCATGAAGATCTTTGCCGGGCTCCAGTTATGCACAAGGAAACCAAGGCTCGCAGAAGCGATCACTCCGCTAAAAAGGAATATCGCGGGCATTTGAAGAATGTAACCGAGGACGAACCAGCCGAGGCCCGCGATCACAGCCTGCAGACCTGCAAGGCCATCGATGCCGTCCATAAAATTGTATGAATTTACCATCCACACTATCCAGATAAACGTCAACACATATCCCCAATTTCCGAGTTTGATGTGTCCGAGCATGGTAATTCCGTGCCATGTATCGACATCGACTATGACCAGGATCGCCGCGATGCTGTGGATCAAAAGCCGCCACGGAAACGGGATCGAATAAAGGTCATCGAGGAAGCTGACCAAAGCGATGATAAGCGCGCCCGAAAAATATCCCCACGAATATGTGCCCGGAAGATAAAGCGATATACCGACATAGGCGATCAGGCCAATGATGACGATGACAATACCACCGCCATGCGGCATAGGTTCGGTGTGCGAGCTTCGTTCATTCGGAATGGCGAGAAACTCGTTCTGCTCGCTCCAGCGCAGGTAAACACCTACGCCGAAATAAGAGACCGCAAAAATAACTACGAAAATGATTAGGTCAACCATTCTTATTCGAGCTCGTTTCTATATTTTGCCACTGCATCCTTTAATGAATATTTTGCAATAGCCGCCGCCGAAGCCCTCTTCCCCATTTCTGCAAGCTCGCTGCGTCTCTCATAAATCTGCAAAATGACTTTCGTCAATTCGTCAGGATTTCCGGGCGGAACGTGCCAACCAATTCTCTCTTCGTCAATGACCTGAGCCAATTCCGAACCCTCTTCGGTCAGTGCCAGGATCGGTTTGCCGGCTGCCATGATATTGTATGTCCGGCTAGGCATCGCTGTGCCCCACATTCCGTTTATCAGCGCGATCAATCCCACATCGCACGCATTCAAAAATACTATCTGCTCGCTGCGTGGCCGGTAATCAAGGACAGTCACATTTATCAACGAACTTTCGCGCACTTGATCTTCGACCCATTTCTTCTTAGCGCCCGCACCGATGAACAGGAAATGAATTGCATCGTTTTCGAGCAACTGTTCGGCGGATTCGACTATGGTCTCGACATCGGTCGGATGCCCGATGTTTCCGGCATACAAGAACACAAATTTATCCGAAATGCCGAGTTCTTTCAAAAGCGGATTATCTTCTCTTGGCATCGGCTGGATCGTTTCGAGATCGGCCCAGTTTGGTATTGTCACTATGGGAACGTCGAGGCCGGCGGTTTTTCGCCTGAACAATTCGTTCATGTCTCGTCCCATAACGATAATTTTTGCGGCGTATTTGTAAACCCAGCGGTTGAAGAAATTTATGATGCCGACAGCTAAAGAATTTTTTCGCAGTGAGCCGACGGCTATCAATATTTCAGGATAACTGTCCTGTATGAGAACCGTGTAGCTCGCGCCGCGCAGCAATGCGGCTATCGCAGTTGTAACGGGCATTGTCGGCGGAGCAGTCACGACCAACACATGGTCGCCTTTTCGATATCGTTTAAGCGCATTGTAGAACATCGCGACGCCGATCGTGAACATGTTTATAAGCCGGTAAAGCATCACGTTTTTGTCAAACCTTGTTGCCGAGGCGCGAAAAATTTCCACGTCGTTTCTGACCTCACGTTTAGGTGCGGTCAGGCCGCGCGACATATGTTTAGGCTGCCCGCACAAAACTTTGACCGAAAATTTATCTGCCAGTCCCTCGGCGATCGAGGTTAGGTAATAGCCGGTTGAAATTTCTTCGGGATAATAAACCTCGGTCATTACCCAGAGCCTTTTTTCTTGTGGTCGAATCTCGGTCACGAAATATGCCGTCGCTGGCTGTTATAACCCAAAACGATCTTGCTTACGGTTTGAGAAACGTTTCCGGCGAGATATTCGCGCGGAGCAGTCCATGACGCAGGTTGGGCAATGGCGATCTCGACCGCTCGAATGATGGGTTCGATCTCGGCGCCGCTGAGAATGTTGCTCCCACATTCAATCGTTTCGGGCCGCTCGGTCACGTCGCGGAGCGTAATATTCGGAATACCGAAGATCGCACATTCTTCCTGAACCGTCCCGCTGTCGGTCAGAACTGCAAGCGAATTTTTTTCCAATTTTACAAAATCAAAGAAACGCATCGCCTTTAGAAGCCTTACTTTCTTCGAGTCGGCTTTGATTCCGAATTGCTCAAGCTTTTCGGCAGTTCGCGGATGAACCGACACTAAAACATTTTTGCCAAATTTTGATGCTACCTCAGAAAGGCCTTTGAAAATATTGGTGAGCCGTTCTGGTATATCGACATTTTCAGCACGGTGCAGCGTCACGAGAAAATATTCAAAAGGTTTGGCAGCGACGCTGCTCATTATATCGCTGGATTCAATTTTGTCGGCATACGAATCGAGCACCTCTTTTATCGGATTACCGGTGACGAAGATGCGGTCGCGCTCGATGCCTTCGCGAACGAGATTTTCTTTGCTCCGCTCTGTGTAGGGCATCAGGACTGTGCTGGAGTGGTCGATGATCCGCCGGTTTATTTCCTCAGGCACACGATCGTCAAAACACCGATTTCCGGCTTCCATATGAAACACAGGAATTCCATGACGCGCAGCGACGATTGCCGAAAGAGCGCTGTTCGTATCGCCTAGAATGAGGACGCGATCGGGTTTCTGGTCTGCAAGGATTTCATCGCATTTCGTCATGATTTGGCCGATCTGTTCGCCAAAGGTTTTCGATGTTATTCCCAGATGAATGTCGGGTGTGCGAACTTCGAGGTCCTGTATGAAAACGTCGCTCAGGCTTTCATCATAATTCTGGCCTGTATGAACCGAGATGTGCTCACAATGCTGGTCGAGGACTTTCATCACGAGGCTGAGCCTGATTATTTCCGGCCGCGTGCCGAAGATGGTCATTATTTTCATAATTTCTTAGCCCGCTATGAACTGGCTTATTTCGTGACTTGAATTTATAAGCAGTTCACGCAATTCTCCGACTGAGAGATTGTTGTCTCGCGATGAATATTCATTTGTAAGTGCGGGCGTTATCTGCTGCTCGGCTCGAAGCTCTGGCAGAACAGGTAGCATCACGTAATAGTCGCCGCGTTCAACTGTTCGGAAACATTCCTCTTCAGAAACCATTATTTCGTGCACCTTTTCGCCGGGGCGAATGCCTGTATAAACCATCGGCAGCTTTTTGTCGCCCATCAGCGCGATAGCAACATCCGATATCTTTGCCGACGCTACTTTTGGAACAAAAGTTTCGCCTCGCCCTTCAGTTTTTACGGCCTCGAACACAGTATCGACAGCTCGGTCCAGGCTCAACAAAAACCGTGTCATTTCGGCAAGCGTGATCGTTATCGGCTGATTATTTTTGATCTGCTCAACAAACAGCGGAATGATCGAACCGCGCGACGCGATCACATTGCCGTAACGCACACAATTGAATTTTGTTGACGCACAGTCTCGGTTCGCTTCTATCAGAACGCGTTCCTGGACGGCTTTGGTCATGCCCATCACGTTGATCGGTTTGCAGGCTTTATCGGTAGAAATTCCGATAACTTTTTCTACGTGCAGGTTGTTCTCCCGAACGGCCCGGACTATATTTGCCGCGCCGTAGATGTTTGTCAGAACGGCCTCGAATGGGAAATACTCGCACGACGGCACTTGTTTCAAAGCCGCCGCATTAAAGACCACATCTGCGTCTCGCATCGCCGCGACCAACGCGGAATAATCACGAACATCGCCGATCCTGAAATTGAGACGGTCACGAGAGTTTTGATAGATCACGTCGTCGGTCGCGGTTTCGCGTTCGAGATATTCGAGACGCATATAATGCTGTTTCGCTTCGTCGCGTGAAAAGACGGTGATCTTTTCGGGAGTTCCCATTTCACCTGTCAGGAGCCGGCTGACAAGCGTTTTGCCAAGCGAACCCGTGCCGCCAGTGACAAGTATTCGTTTACCTTCTAATTCATTCATTTTTTAGACCAAACACAAAATATTAGCACCCGATCGGCGATACTAGAAATCTGGAGATTCGAGAATTTATCATTTGGAAACCTGACTCAAAGCAAAATCCAAAACTTCCCTATTCGCTTTTTCATGAGCGGGATCAGAAAGCCAATCGACAGCAAATTTGCGCGAGCGCTTTGATATTTCGATGTAATCGGCATTATTCATTTCCAGACAAATATTGATCACATTGAGCCAGGATTCAGGTTCTTCTAGGGGAATGTCCCAACCGACTCCCTTTTTTTCCATATTTCTCCACGGCGTCCGGTCGCTGATTATCAAAGGGCAGCCCGCTGCGAGTGCCTCGATAAAAATATGGCCAAAATTCTCGCCAAGCGTCGGCAGGACGAAAAAATGATATTTTGCAAGTGTGTTTGCTGCCTCTTCGTGCGGAACAGGGCCTTTTGCTTCTATCTTAATGTTGGCAGGCAGGGTTTTGATGATTTCCTGACATTCCTGCCAATATTCGGCGTCCTCGAGCGGGCCATAAATATCAATGGAGAGATTACCTTTGACGTTGCGAAGATGATCGAGCAGCCAATTAAAATTCTTTTTCCGCATAAACCGCGATAAAAAGACCATTTTTGCTTGTCCGCCGTTTTTTTCAGGCTTTACTGGCGGCTCAAAATCTTCGAGTATCATTTGCGGCGGCATGTTTGGAGCGACAAAGACCTTGATGTCATTTCCACAGATGTTTTCCACATCAATTTTTTCGGATTCGGACGCTGCTTTCCAGATGACAGGATGCAATAACTGCAATAGTTTAGCCGCCTTAATATAAAGTTGTTTCTTAACTGGTTTGAGGGTCAGGGCGCCAGGGACAAGCTCACCTTCGGGGGCCAAAATGATGGGAACTGAGCTGATAAGTCCAAATCGTCGCAGAATGAGCGTGAATATCGTCAACGGACTGAAAAAGCTGTTCAAGTAGATCGCGTCTGGCTCAGTTTGGCGGATTAGAATTCTTATCTTGCCAATTCGGATATTGTTTTTTTTCAGATAATAGACATCAGCGTTTCCAATACGATTCCAGTCATTAAGCCGTACGATTTTGTAAGAATCCCTGTTCAAAGGCCCGTCATGGTCACGCGTGACAACACAAAATCGAAACTCATCGCCCAGCCGATCGATCATATTGACGATCGTGCGCATGGCTCCGCCGCTTTCAAAACCGGGCAGATAATAGTCGCCAATGACTAGGATGACCGGTTTTATTTTCTCCATGTTTCGTAAGGCGTCGGATCGGAGGCCATTTGTTCGATCATTTGCTCCCACCCAAGCGGTGAAAAGCCGGTTACCGTTCTAAAAGCGGACGAATCGAGACTCCTGTCGATGACGTAATCCTCAAAAGGCTCGATGTTTACATTTGCCTGATAGAATTTGTTTAAGAGATTTAGCAAATCGAATTTGTTTATGGGGTCGCTGGAAATGTGATAAACGCCCTGGAGTTCCGGATGGTCGGCGATGATCCCCGACAAAATTTCCGCCAGAACGATGGTTGGAAATCCCGAATAGATCGCATGCGTGTATCCTTTAACTGTTTTTCCGCGGTTGCTGAGAAACCATTCGACGAGGCTGTGAGCGGTCGCCAATTCTTTTCCGATGATCGATGTTCTGATAGAAAGGCAGTTATCGGTATTGACCTCGCCGAGGAGTTTGCTGATGCCGTAAACTTCATCAGTATCAGGTATGTCGGTTTCCGAGTAGTTTCCTTTTTCACCGCTGAAAACACAGTCCGTGCTTACCGTTATAAGCCGGAATTCAAATTGGCGCGAAAACTGGGCTAAACGCTGCGGAAAGACGGAATTGATCTTAAGGGTTTGAACAACATCCTTCGATTCCGGGAGTTGCTTGATGACCCCTGTGGCGTTTATCACAACGTCCGGCTTTGCTTTTTCGATTGCGGGACGCACCAGATCAATGTCGGTTACATCGATATGTTCGATCGTTCGCTCACTGTTAAATATGCCAAAACGTTCGAGCTCAGAAATAGTGTTTCTAACAGTCGTCCAAACCTCAAACTTTGCGCCGAGAACCTGGACAAGCTTATGTCCGAGCATTCCGTTGCCGCCGAATATCAAGATGCTCATAAAATTAGTTCAATTGCCCGCAAGGATTTGATCGTAAACCTCGGCATATTGGCTTGCGGTGCGGCCGGGATCGAATCTTCGAATATTTTTTTTCCCGGCATCAATAAGACGGTTTCGAAAATCTGCGTCCTCGATCAATTTAAGAATGCCATTTTTGATACTCGAAACATCGTCCGGATCGATCAGAACCGCACCACTGCCGGCGACCTCTTTCATCGGAGACCGATCGCTTGTTATCACAGGTTTGCGCATTGCCTGAGCTTCGATGATAGGCAATCCGAATCCTTCGTAGGTCGAACAAAACGCCACGATGTCTGCCTTTCGATATTCTTCGGCGATGGCGTTTTGATTCAGGTCAAAGGCGTTCTCATAATCGACTGCGCAGGAACGAAGCGTTTCGCATATTTTATCATCCAACCGTCCAATTATTCGCAT
The DNA here is from genome assembly GCA_964618985.1 of uncultured Chloracidobacterium sp. Lineage (GTDB taxonomy): Bacteria > Acidobacteriota > Blastocatellia > Pyrinomonadales > Pyrinomonadaceae > OLB17. The sequence goes on along the minus strand of CAZUEI010000016.1, from coordinate 4,645 downwards.
TTTACATTTTATGCCGCGAAGTGCGTGTATCAAATTTTCGAGATTCTTATTTTCGGCAGTTCCGATGTGTAGTATCACCGGACAATTTTCATCAAAGAGTTTCTCATCACCCTGCTCAAATCCTTCGATCAGCGGGTTTTCAATGACGCGGATCTTTTGTTCATCAACAAAGTTATATTCTAGTATTTCATCTTTGGTTGAGCTCGAGACCGTCGTCACAAAATCCAAGTTTTTCAACGGTAGTTTCAAAAACAGCCACTTTAATACAAAACGCCTGAGACCGCTGCGACGATGGAGAAAAACCAGATCGTGAACGGTCAAAACCGTTTTCTTTTTTGGCAAACGAAGAGCAATGTAATGAATTTGTCCAGTTATGTGATAAATATCTGCGGGCTTAGCGTTGAAAAAAAACAAATTCATCAAAATGCCTGTGATTCCATCGCCGTAGGGCATCTGTTGCCTTTCTATATCAAAGCGATCACGGGGCAGGTTTTTTGCGATCTGTTCAAAAACTCTTTCGATGCTGACAGATTCTGAGGGTTTTCTTTCGACGAAGAGGATCTTTTTTTTCATCGGATTCGCGCGTCGTTAGATCGTATCGATCACAGGTTCCAGCATCTGACGAGTGATCGCCGTCGTGCCGACCTGTTCGACGACTAGCCCGGCGGCCAGATTGGCGACGGCAGCGGCATAAACGAAATCAGTCCCGGAACCGAGAGCGACACCAAGACAGGCAATGACTGTGTCACCAGCTCCGGTCACGTCATAAGTCTCCTTTGCCATCGTGCCTAAATGCAGCGGCTCCTTATCCTGTTGAAACAGTGTCATTCCTTCTTCGCCTTGTGTGATCAGCACCATATCCAGATCGAGTTCATTCATTAACCGGGTGCCAGCAATATTCACCATATTCGGCATGTTCTCGTCAAAATTGCACGCTTCGGCGGCTTCTCGCCGGTTCGGCGTGAGCAGTGTTGCTCCGGCATAGCGCGAATAATTTTTTCCTTTAGGATCAACAAGAACTATTTTGCCTAGCTCTCGCGAGCCATCGATCACGCTGGAAAGCAGTGCTTCTGACAGAAGGCCCTTTGCGTAATCGGAAATGACTACTGCGTTGACTTTCGGCAAAGCCATTGAGATCTTTTCCCAAAGACTTTCTTCGTCGCCGTCGGAGAATTCCGAGGCAGTTTCCTGATCGACTCTGACGACCTGCTGACTGTGAGCGATAACTCTTGTTTTGACGCTTGTCGGTCGGTTTGCAATTCGAACGAGTGAATCCGGCGAAACGTTAGCATTTTTCAGTAAACCGACAAGAGTTTCTGCGTCGTGGTCATTACCGATAGCACCGACCAAATGAGCGGTCGCTCCGAGTCCTGCTATGTTCGCCGCTACATTCGCTGCTCCGCCCGGTGCAAATGTGCTCTTCTGAAGCTCGACGACGGGCACTGGGGCTTCAGGAGAAATGCGCCGGACACTTCCCCACCAATAGCGGTCGAGCATAATGTCGCCGACCACAAGAACCTTTACATTTGCAAAATTATCGAGAGTGTTCATTTGTCGTTTGTGTATCTCGCTTCGATCATCTCACACCAAATATGGGCGATCGTGATGTGGGCTTCTTGAATGCGGGCGGTGCGTTCCGACGGTATAATCAGGCACGCATCGCAAAGCGAAGCAAGTTTTTTTCCGTTAGCACCGGTCATTCCCAGAACCTGGCAGCCTCTACTTCTGGCGGTCATAACCGCTGCGATTACGTTCGGCGAATTGCCGCTCGTGCTGATTGCGATCAAAAGGTCGCCATCAACGGCCAGCGCCTCGACCTGTCGCGCAAAGATACGCTCGAATGAGTAATCGTTGGCTAGAGCCGTGAGAGCAGAAGTGTCGGTTGTCAATGCTATCGCCGGCAGGCCGATGCGTTCCGATTCGTAACGCCCTACAAGTTCGGCGGCAATATGTTGGGCGTCGGCAGCGCTGCCGCCGTTGCCGCACAGCAGAACTTTTTTCCCGGCCCGAAACGTTTCAAAGATCAGATCAGCACATTCGGTTATATTCGCTTCGTATGAGTCGCGAAGAGTTCCAAAAAGCTCTACGTGTTCATCGAGCGAGTTCCGAATCATCGAGCCGTCGTTTTTTTCTTTTTGAGTCTCTTTTATTCCCATTCGCTCAATAATATCGCTGGTGGAAAACCCTCCTTTCAACGGCAGCGAATACACCTCCCCGCCATTCGCCGTGACAAAATCTGCACCGATGATCTCATTGATCTGCCAATCGCCGCCTTTTACAAGAACATCGGGTTTGATCTGTTTTATCAAATTTTCCGGCGTCAATTCGTCAAAGATCACAACATCGTCAACCGATCTCAATCCCAAAAGCACTTCACGTCTTTCTTCCTGATTATTGATCGGACGGCCATGACCCTTGATTGCCCTGACCGAGGCATCGCTGTTGATGCCGACGATCAACTTTGTTCCCAGTGCCTTTGCGCGCGAAAGCAGATCGATATGCCCTGGATGCAGAATGTCGAAACAGCCGTTTGTAAATACGATCTTTGTCATACTAAAAATGAGGCCGCAGTTTATCTCGTTGGCAGGAATTTCATTCTCGCAAGCAAATTGACGATCAGAATTCCGGTCAAGGCAACAACGCCAACCTTAATAAACTGAGGAATGATCGTGCCGTAAAATCCCTCGTATGAAACCGACATTACCAGCATAAAATAAAGCATTGAACGCCAGAGACTTCGCGGCTGCATTTCAATTAGAGCACGATAAAAGATTCTAAAAAAAATGCCGATAACCATCATTCCTATTGGAATACCGACAATGCCAAAATTACGAAGCAGGTCGCCAAACGGAGTTATGGCAAACGATGTGTCGTTCTGATTAAAATACAGATCGCTGTATTTTCGCGGGTCGGATGCTGAAGGTTTTTCCTTCCAGATAACGCGCGGGATCAGGAATATTGTCATGTCCTTCCAGATATTATCGTTCAGATCGTAAGCCTCTTCATAAGGAGCGAGCTGCTCGTAGTTCGACACGACGACAGAGAGTGTTGTGAGTAAGTCGATGCGTTCCGTCATGTTCGCTAAACCATATTGCAGCGTTTCAAGCGAATCACTTTTGCTGATCTGGTCGAATGTCCGCGTGATGTTTTGCGAGTATTGATCGAAACCCTGCTGCGTTTCCACGCCTTTAACGCTTCTGAAAGTCGTTCCGTAGATCATACCCGCAATTAGAAGTAGCGTGAGAACAATCCCCGAAGTCACGACTTGTTTTATTTTTAGTTCTCGTCCCGACAACACATAAGCCAGAGCGATTATCGTAAAGATCTGAAGCGCGCTTCCGCGGTTGCCTGCGAATAGAGCCTTGCTGACAGCCGTTGAGATCAGCAGCACCAGCAGCACAACATTGATGACTGAAAAAAACTGCTGCTTGCGAAAAATGATGTTCCAAAGTAGAAAGCTCGCCTCCATCCAAAACAGAGTCGTCATGTAGATCAACCCGTCGTAAGAATTGACCTGTTGAGCCTGTTGATAACCGAACACGCCCAAAATGAAGGCAAGGATCGTGTTAAAAATGCCGAGCATCAAAAGCACGATGCCGGGGCCGACATAACTCGACAGATCGTAATTGGCCTTTGGAAGAAAACGCTCGATCCAGGCTCCGATCCTGGCCCCGATTGGTAAAAAATAGCCGATCGAGAGTCCGGTAAAGCCCAGTGCCACGAGGACGATGGTGAGCGGCAAAGTGTATGGAATGTCCTGCGTGAAAGCTATGAAATAAGGCTGTGACCACCCGAAGGCAAAAAAGAATCCGCCGAGAATAAACGCCGGAAATAAATACGACCAAGTAGCGAATACTATCGGATCGGCAAAGCTGAATCTTCCCTTGTAATAAAGATAGACGGACGGCGCGGCCATAACTATTGCAAGGCCGATGATCCACGGAACAAGGAAAATATACTTGTATGATTCGAATGCTCCACTAGCGGCGATTATGACAAACAGGGTCACGACCGATGTCAAAACCATCAGTATGATGCCCGGAATTATGGTCCTTTCGCCGCCTCTCGGACGCACATTCCTAAAATGATCTGCCTGGTGCATTTCTATTATTTTTGATCCGACAAACGGCAAACCGCAATAATACCGTCGGCCCATTGCGGAGCGATAAAAGTGCAAACGTCATTTATCGCGTTGAGATACCACTTGTTGTGCGGCCGATGCTCCGTTCCTATATCATAAAACAAAAATTCGTCCACGGTCAGCGCGTGCCGCTGCAAAAGCACTGTAAGGGTCGAATAGGAATAGTACGCCACATGATCAGGATGCACAGGTTCCTGAATTCCCTTTTTTCCGCGAAGGCCGTATTGTATGAAACGCATCCCGCAATATGCGTTTATAGTGGTGAGCAGCAGCAGCGTGTCGACGTTCATAAAGCGCTTGATGCCTTCAAGAAACAGCCCGACGTTGTTGAGATGTTCGATCATCTCGCCGGCTACAATGACGTCAAAAGTTTTGGTCAGCGGAACTTCATCCAATTTTTCGAGATCAGCTCGGTAGAGATTTTGTATGCCTGATTCGGCAAGAATATCAAGCCCCGCCTGATCGAAGTCGAAACCGTACAATTCACCGGCAATTTTTTCGATG
>CAZUEI010000015.1:13562-15165 GCA_964618985.1 uncultured Chloracidobacterium sp. | reverse complement strand
GGCGGATTGGCGGCAAGGCCGACATTTGTCGGCAATACGTTGACAGATAAAACTTCGGGTGCGATATTTCGAGCGATGAATGCTAAATTGACCTCACTCAGGGAGGCATTTGCGGTCTTCAGGGACGCACGCCATTGGAAATAGCGAGCTTTGGGACTTGCGACCTGAAAGCCTTTTGGATCAATTTGTGTCGAACTCCACGCGCTCCATGTTTCGTCGGCCTTTTCGGTGTTGCCTGTTCGGGTTTGAATCGAAACGCTACCTGCGCCGGTCCACCAAATTCGTCCCCAAGTTGCCGTAGCCTTTGCATCTAAAACGGCAGAATCATAAATACCTTCGGCGACTGTTTCAGGCCCAATGCGAAACAACGATCCCTGATTGCTTGAGGTCGCGATCAGACTTTGCCCGGCCGACTGAATTGTCGAGATCTGATTTGCATCGGTTTGCAAAACAAGCGTTTCGCGGCCGTCGTTGCCGATATTGAAAATGCGGCCTTTGTCCGATGTGCCAAGCAGAACACCGTTCCCGGTTTGATGTGCATACAACGAAAAGCCCGTGACGGTTGTTGATGCCCACAAAATATCCGTTCCACCATTGGGCAAGATGCGGTAAACGGCAGATTTTGCGCCGGTCAGATCGTAGCGGCTTTTTGCCGGAGGTTCGGGAGCTGCCGGATTTGGTTTATCAACTGAAACGGTTTTATTCTCAGGAGTCGCGGCAGCCGCAGCATCCGATTTTGCAGTCGAAGCTGATTCCCCCAATGCGAGGACGTAGATCGAGCCGTCGGGCGCGACGGCAATGTCGTGGATCTCTCGCAGTGACGAATCAAGCAACCCGAACGGCTTGCCGTCAACGGAAAAGCGCATCACAATCCCGTTCGAGTCGGTTCCGGCGTAAAGATTTCCTTGCTTGTCGGTTGCGAGCGAAATGATATGCGTTTCACTGGTGTCAAACATCAGCGATGATTCCGGCGTCGCGTTAGCCGCTTTCACTTTGTAGATCTTGCCGGCATCGCCGGTTCCGACAGCTAGGCTGCCGTCGGCTAAAACTGCCAGTGACCAAATGTATTTTTCCTTTGGGGCGAAATAGACTTCAGCTTTTCCGTTTGCATCGATGCGATAAACTTTGCCGTCAGGTGAAGTCGCAGCAAATAATTCACCCGACTTGCCAATGGAGAGGGCGGAAACATTCAGCTCGGCAAGGTCAGCAAACGTTGCCCCTTTTCCGCTAGCGTCAACCTTAAAAACTTTACCGTCGCCGCCGGTGCCAAGATATATATTTCCCTTTTCATCAACCGCGCTGGACCAGATATATTGTTGTTCGGTTTTGAAAACCTCGGTCAGTTTTGTCGCAAGAGTGATAGTGCCGTTCTGGTCTATCGAGACACCTCGCGCATCGCCCTTTAGCACATCGGCACGGGAGTTCACCGACCAAACCGAGGGCCCGGCGGCAAGGGTCATCGACGCAGATACAAATAAGAGGTTAAAAATCAAGAGAATTTTATTCATTTGAGTGATGGATCTTGAGGGCAAAATACAATGAAATCTATGATAGCAAATTAACCTCATTTTATTGCGTCGTGACTCAGAATGACGGGATCCCC
>CAZUEI010000015.1:0-13462 GCA_964618985.1 uncultured Chloracidobacterium sp. | reverse complement strand
TTGGCAACAATATACTTGACACACCACAACCATATTAACCAAACCTTCCCTCGCGTCCGAACTTTTTCAGCCGCCACAGACGCGCCGCCCTTTCGAGCACGGAAAGCAAAGTCACCGCCGCAAAAATAATCCAAGCCGCAACAGTTCCTTCTCGTAAGTAAATTAGTAAGGGTATGGCAATCGCAAGCGCCACCACAGATTGGAGCATCTGCATTAAGACGAAGGTAATGGCACCTTCTTCGTTGGTATTCCTATACTTGATTGAGATCAATTGAGCCACACTCACAACAGTTGCAAAGCCATTAAAAAGAATGCTGATTCCAAGCATGAAGAATGCCGTGTAATAGAATAGCGTCCATTCGTCGGCTGCAAAAATGCCCATTGCCGCAATGATGCCGACAAAAATACAAACCGCCGCTATTATCGCTATTATAATTGTCCTGTTATTCAGGTTTTCCATCTTTTTGCAGATTAGCCGGCTCGACATAAAACTTCTGCAAACAGGATAATATCATGATTTTCAATAATTATCATTTTTTTTATCTGTGCAACAGATGCACAAGAGCTCGTGTCAATACGGTCGATACATTGAACGTTTCGTGTCTTGCCTTTGCTAACGCACGGGCTTTTGCATTTCTTCGGCATTGCCGGTGATGAGGCGGGCGCTGCGTTCACGAGTGAGATACGCCCAAAACCACTCGAACATCACGGCCAAACGGTTGCGAAAGCCGATCAGGAAAAACACGTGGAGAAACAGCCACATCATCCACGCGATAAAACCTTTGAATTTCATTCCGGCAAGTTGAGCAATGGCTTTTTTGCGGCCGATCGTCGCCATTGTTCCTTTATTTACATATCGAAAGTTCACACGCGATTTTCCCTTTAATTCAGCCAGAATATTCTTCGCGGTTGCTGCGCCCATTTGCATCGCCGCAGGGCTGACACCAGGAACCGGCTCGCCTGTTTCCTGTAACAAAAAGGCCATGTCGCCGATAACAAAGATATTTGGAAAGCCTTTGATCGAAAGATCGTTTTCAACAAATACGCGTCCTGCATTGTCGATCTCAACGCCGAGTGATCTTCCGAGCGGCGACGCTGCAACACCGGTCGCCCACAGAACTACGTCACAATCGATCCATTCCTCGCCGACCTTTATGCGGCCGGATTCTACATCGGTCACAAAACTGTTGAGATGCACTTCGACGCCGAGTGACTCGAGCTGAGACTTTGCACTCGTTGACAGGTCCTTGCCAAACGTCCCGAGGATCTTGTCCGAGCCCTCAAAGAGCATCACTTTGGCTTTGCGAGTGTCGATCACCTTAAAATCTTTTGCCAAAGCCTTTCGTGCAATGTCGGCGACCGCGCCGGCAAGCTCGACCCCTGTCGGTCCGCCGCCAACAATGACGAAATTCAGCTGTCTCTGTTTGCCGGTAAGATAGGCGTCTCGTTCGGCAGTCTCGAATGCCATCAGCACCCGGCGACGCATCTTGACCGCGTCTTCGAGTGTTTTTAATCCCGGCGCTTCGCGCTCCCAGTCGTCATGGCCGAAATAGGAATGTCGTGCCCCTCCGGCGACGATCAAATAGTCATAACCGATCTCGGAGCCGTCAGACAGCCCCACCTTGTTGTTTTCCTTATCGAAATCAGTGACTTCGCCCAAAATAACTTCGATATTTTCCGCTTTGTGAAGAATACGGCGGATCGGCTGCGCGATCTCGCCCGGGCTGAGGACAGCGGTCGCGACCTGATAAAGCAAAGGCTGGAAAACGTGGTGGTTTTTTCGGTCGATCAACGTAACATCGACCGATTCATTGGCAAGAGCCTTGGCTGCCCACAGGCCGCCAAAGCCGCCGCCGATGATCACAACTTTTGGCCTGTCACTCATATTCTCAATTACCTATGTATTTAGCGTAAAGCGAACGTGCTGCCGAAACGTCATCCGTTCCCTTAATGATGGCTCGGCCGTCGCGAAATACGGTCATCTCGTTTTCGCCGGACATAAACCGGACAAGATACTCATTCTGCTTTACTTCGCCAATATTTCGTAATTTTTCAGCAAGTTGGACGAGATCTAAATCCGTCTCATTTTGAGGTGCGATCTGAACCGCGTTGCGGCCGCAGAGAACGGCTGAAAATTCTTGCGATTCAGCATCGAGAAATTCGTAAATATGCTGGCCACAAGTTATGCAATCAGGATTTGGTTCGCCGAGTTTTATTCGCTGGCGGTCATTTGCCCAGACGTCGAACTGCATCAGCGACCGATGCAGCGACTCGTTGTCGCCGACAAGTAGTTTCAACGCTTCGGAAACCTGTGTTGCTGAGACCGTCGCAATGATCGGCAATATCACGCCTGCCGTGTCGCAGGTCGGAGACGAACCTGTGTCGGGCATCTCGTCGAAGATGCACCGCAGGCAAGGCGTTTCGCCCGGAATGATCGTCATCGTCGTTCCATAGCTCGAAACAGCAGCACCGTAGATCCAGGTCTTACCCTGTTTTACGCAGGCGTCGTTTAGCAAATAACGTATCTGAAAATTATCGGTTCCGTCGAGGACGAGATCACATCCGTCAATGAGCGATTCGACATTCGAGTGATTTACATCGGCGATGATCGCATCGACCTCGATCTCGGAATTGATTTCGGCAATGCGTGTCTTTGCGGCAATGGCTTTTGGCAAACGTTCGGCGGCGTCGCTTTCCTTGAATAAGGTTTGCCGTTGAAGATTGGTAAACTCGACAAAATCGCGGTCAATGATACACAAATGACCGACGCCGGCGCGCGCAAGCATCTCCGCATGCGCAGCGCCAAGCGCTCCGCAACCGACAAGTAAAACGCGCGAATTCAAAAGCCTCTCCTGCCCGGCTTTGCCGATCTCGTGAAATAAAATTTGTCGGCTGTAGCGTTCGTTCATCTAGTCAAATAATGTCCGTATAAGACTTTGGATGCCACGCGTTTCGTCCGACTCCCAAACGCTTCCCGTACCAAATCGCCGGTCGAGTGTCGCTTGTTTTCGCTGTTCTTCGCGAAGTCGGTCGCGTTCGTCACGGATTTCCATCTTCTCCCGTTGGCGGGCGATCTCCATCCCGCCTTTTTGAATGAATTCGATTATTTTTGGCAGTTCGGCGGCATCAAACCAGGCTCCGTGTTCTTTGCAAATATCGATTATCACGCCGGACGCTCGGGCGAAATTGCTGCGGATCATTAGCTGGTTGCATTTTGGGCAGGGTACGTAACTGATCTTTGCAAGTTGCCCCGCTTTTAGCTCGCGTGTGCCGACGAAACTGAGAACGGCTGACTGTTTTTCTCTGTCGGCGCAGATGTTTTGAAAGGTCGCGACATCTGCCCACATGCCCCCGCATTTTTGGCATTCATCGAGCGCGACATTGCCGACCTGCAAAAGATCGAGAGGCTCGCGGCAACGAGGGCACTCACCAAGACTGGCACTGTCAGAAGTGACTGTTCGCACTGCCTTTGCGCCACAATGGCCGCAAAATTGACTACCAACAAACATCAAGCGAAAGCACGACGGACACGCCATGGTTTTGAGCCGTGTTTTGCAAAATTCGCACTGCGTGCTGTCACTGGCGACTCCAGCTCCGCAATTCGGACAATTTAAGGCTTCGACTGTCATTTTTGCTCGATTCTCTTGAAAATAGCGTCTCTCATCGTTTCCATCGGTGCCGGCTGTCCTGTCCAAATTTCGAACTGTTTTGCACCCTGATGAATCAACATTTCGAGGCCGCCGATAGCAGGAATTTTTGCTTTTTTGGCCTCGCAAATTATCGGCGTGTCGATTCGACTGGTCACAAGATCATAAACGAATTTTACACTTTCAAGCTGTTCTGAGGTAAGAAGGAACTCGTTTTCGAAAGGACCTTTCATTCCAAGGGGCGTAGCGTTAACGACGATGTCAAAATCGAAGGCCTGTGGTTGATGGCCGTTAGTAATTTGTTTAACTGAGACGCCGAGTTCTTCCGCAAACATATTCGTCTTTTGCAGCTCGCGGGCAAAAACAGTCACATTAGCATTTTCTTGTTTCAAAGCATACACACAAGCCCTGGCCGCGCCGCCTGCACCGAAGAGGGCAACTCTCGCCCCTTTTAGATCGCCGAATCTCTCTTTGAGCGGCGTGATAAAGCCGTGAGCATCGGTGTTATAGCCGGTCAGTTTTCCGTCGTCGATCTTGACCGTATTGACAGCTCCGATCTTCTCAGCGGTCGGATCGATTGTATCGAGATGTTTTATGATCGCCTGTTTGTGCGGCATAGTTACGGAAAATCCGGCGAAGTTGAGTTCGACCTTGCGAGTTTTCGCCCTCACCATTCGACGTATAAATTCGTCGAGATTCTTGACCAGCAAAGGAATAAAAACAGCGTTAATTTTCTGTGCTGCAAAAACGGGATTATGAATATACGGCGAGAGAGACTCGGAAACAGGATTGCCGATTAGGCCGTAAACTTTTGTGTCCAGATCGAGTTCTTTTACTCGATATGTTTCGATCAGATCCTTTGCCTTCATCTGACCCGGAGCAGTTTCATCGCCTTCATCGAGTGAAGCGTAGGTCATAAATGCACCGTGGGCCAAACCCAAAATTCGCGTCCATTTTCCGGCCTCACCCATGGCGATGGGAATCACGTTTTTGCCGACCGTCTTTGCTTTCCGAAGAAGTTTCCAAGCTTGAACACCGTCGGCAGCGTCGACGGCGGAAACAGCGATCTTAACGGTGTCAGCCCTCGACGCGGAGGCGAGACGATCAAAAATCTCTTCCAAATCCTTTGGGACACCGTTGAGATCGTGATGGGAAAGGATCCGATGTTTAAAGAGTTGCGAAAAGGCATCCGGGGCCAAATCTTCCTCAACATCGCAGAATTCAGTTTCCATCCCGGCGTACCAGAATGTCCCACGTTGCTTTTCCGACAAATCCTGACGTCCGCCCTGCTCCATAGACCGATAAGTCGAAATCACGGGTTTTTTTGTAGCCCTAAGAATCCTTGCCCATGCAGGCGTAACCGCTGCGTCCATCTTGAAAACATGCTTGGACAGACAGTCGAAACGAATCTCAATCACGTCAGCGAATTCCTCCGCTTGTTTGATCTTCGCGATCATTTCTTCTGCTGTCCCGGCGCAGACTGAGACGCAGATCTTCCCGTTATTCACTGGTCGAATCCCTCAGACTTACTACGAAACTTCCGGTTGTGACCAGGCAGACAACGACACCGAGAGCCGTGGAAACCACAATGGCCGTATTGCCGCTCTGTTTTATGGCAATCGCCGTCAACGCCCAGCTAATCGCGAGCGGATAAAGATAGTTTTTTAATTTCCATCGAACGACCACCGCTATACCGGCAGCAAAAGCTATCAGAGCGACGCCGAGCGTATTCCACGCTAGAGATGAAAGCTCTATGCCTTCGTATTTCAAAAAGATCACTAAATTGACGAGCGATGCCGCTGTAACCCAACCGGCATAAATGCCAAAAGGAGTCTTCGTAAACAGTGATCCACCCGATGACTCTGTCCGCTTAAATAAAATAAGCATAAAAATAAGCGCGGCGAGAAGAGCAAATATTATGACGAGGCAAATACCGATCTGATCGCGGTGCCAAAAATAGATCCAGGCGCAATTTAAGAGGCAGCTAAAAATGTAGAGCGAGCGGACTGGCCAAAACCTGCCAAGATTAGCAGGAAGAAATTGATAAACGCTGAATGCCGCCATTCCAATATAGATCAGGCTCCAGATCGAGAACGCGTAACCGGCGGGCGTCAAAACGGTCGGGTATTTATTTGAGATAACATCAGGCGTGACGCCGTTTACGAGCCCGGCGGCTGCCAGTCCGTTGAAGGCTATGGTCGCAATTGTGGCAACGATTACCAGCGTCGCACGCATCCGATCACGGGAATTTGGACTTTCTGTCATATTTCACATTATCGCACTTCAGAGACGGAATGATTCAAAAGCCTTGCCTAATTCACGATTTCGTATGAAAATAGCTGAAAACGTAAAGTTTTGAACGGTAGCGGAAAATCAGATGATCATTATTGCCAACTATCCAGCGGTTATTTGCGTCAAATACGCGGCGTGGCATCAGGATTGCTAATAAAACAAGCGGACGCACCTTTCCCTCTTTCCCCGAGGCGTGAAATTTAGGAAAGAGAAGGAAATAAGATGAAAGTTTTACAAAAAATATTATTTACGTTTGTGATGGTAGTTGGCCTGTCGCTGGTCGTTTTTGCACAGAAAGACGAGCAAAAGAAGCCGCCGCCAAAGCAAACTCCCCCGGTCATTACTCCAGCACCGCCAAAACCGCCGAAGAAAGACGACAAGTCCAAAAAGTCTTCAACCGAGATTGTCCTCGCGGCGAAGGAATCATTGGGCGTTCTCGCATAACTAACATCTTGAAGGGCAAACAAAGGAGCAAGGCCATTTTTGGCCTCGCCCCTGTTTTGGCTCGAAAGCCTGTATTTACTGGTGCCGTCTAGAAGATTTGAACTTCTGGCCTATCGCGTGTGAAGCGAGTGCTCTACCACTGAGCTAAGACGGCTTTTGGCATCAAAGCGATGGATCGTCTGCTTTTGCAGGGCGATTTTCATCGGTGTATCTGATCGTGCTGAGTGACGAATCAACGTAATAGTGACGCGTCCCCGAAGCCAATACTCCTTCGCCACTTTGTGGATTCGCCTGTAGCGAATAGGAAGACGGCGTGCTTGCCGAGCTTTGCACAACGGTCATCGTAAATACATATCCGTTCTTAATTGGATTTTCTCCCTTAAATGTTTCCTCGAGTCCCATTTTGTCCACCAAATCGTTGAAAGTCGCAAAATTTCCCTTGTTTCGCGAGGCATATTGGGCTTGAAATGCCTGAAGATTTTTCATCATTTGCGCCGTCGCCGTTTCATTCCCTGACCTCATGGCCGTAGTCCACCCAATAGTCCCGACTCCGATCAGCAGGCCGATGATCGCAATAACGATCATCAATTCGATAAGGTTAAAGCCACGTTGGTCCTTAAAACGATGTTTTAAATTGTTCATATAAAATGCTCTGCGTCCTTTCGCTTACTTCACGAAAACGCCTGTATTTAGTTTCAAAAGTTTAGTTTGTTTTACCGCAAATTTCAATTATCGTTAATAGTTACGCAACTTTTTAATGCGGCGGCGGTTCATAATCGGGTAGAATATTATTTCGGGCGAATTTCCGCCTCAAATTTTAATGAGAGATTGGATAATTACAGAAACGGCGGTCGAAGGCAAAATTGCCTCCCTTAATTTTGACGCTGCGGAAAAGATCGCCGAGCTGCAGTCGGCAATAGAGAGCGTCATTCGCGGCAAATCAGAAACGGTAAAGTTTGCTCTTATCGCGTTACTTGCCAAAGGGCATTTGCTTATCGAGGACGTGCCCGGCATAGGGAAGACGACGTTGGCAAACGCGTTGGCTCGTGCCTTGGAATTATCGTTTCAGCGTATTCAGTTCACTTCCGATCTTTTGCCTTCAGACGTTATCGGCCTTTCGGTTTTTAATCAGAAGTGCGGCGATTTTGAATGGAAGGCAGGGCCGATATTTTCGAATATCGTCCTCGCCGACGAGATAAACAGATCGACGCCAAAGACACAATCAGCTTTGCTTGAGGCAATGGCCGAGGAACAGGTCACGGTCGAAGGCGTTACGCGGCGTCTGCCGATGCCTTTTATCGTCGTCGCAACGCAAAATCCGTCCGAGCATCACGGAACATATCCGCTGCCTGAATCGCAGCTTGATCGGTTTATGCTGCGGCTTCACATGGGTTATCCAAACCTAGAAGACGAACGCCGCATACTGCGCGATCGCGAGAGTGTAAATCCGCTCGACGACGTTCAACCTGTAATGACACAGGCCGACATTCTCGATCTACAGCAACTGGTATCTGAGGTTCGATTTGATGAATCACTGCTCGACTATTTGCTTCAGATCGTTGACGCAACCCGCCGATCCGAGGCGCTTGAACTCGGCATCAGCCCGCGAGGAACGCTTGCGCTGTTTCGTTCGGCCCAAGCTTTGGCCGTTGTCGAAGGACGCGATTTTTGCATCGCCGACGATATTAAACGGCTCGTTGTGCCATGCTTCGGCCATCGAATTATTGTGAATTCACGCTCGGGCGTTCTACGCCAGCGCACACGCGAAGCCGAGCGGATTTTGCACGAAATATTGCATAAGATCAACGTGCCTATCTAAGTATTGAGTTCATAAAGTTGTTGAGTTTATTGAGTAAAAATATTTCCTCGCTCAACGAACTCAAAAAAACTCGATAAACTCAATGAACTTGCGATCCATAAGTCAACTGTTCAGCGTGCGCGATCTCCGAAACGCTGCGCTCGGAAGTATTGTTGTTTTTGGCGGCATCGGCCTTTCAGTTGTTACTCTTTACGCTCATCGAACCGGCGACATCAGACTTGCGGGCATCTCGGCTGGCCTTTCGCTCGTCTTTGTTCTGCTTATATTGATCTTTGTCGTCCCGCCGCTTGCACGCAACGCCGGCCGCGAAGCATCGCAGATGAATCTGCCGTTCGAATTCACGACCGGCGGAGCAATAATTCTGGTGCTCATAATGATCGTAGGTTTTTCGGCGTGGAACACAGGCAATAATTTACTTTTTATCGTACTTTCGTTCCTGATCGCGACAATGCTGGTTGGATTTGTGGCCGGACATATTTGTTTGAAAAAACTCGATGTCAAGATGCGTTTCCCCGAGACGATCTTTGCGGGCGATGCGACACCAATACTTGTCAGCCTGCACAATCGCAAGCGTATTTTCCCAGCATTTTCTGTAGTCGCAAAGGTGCGCGGCAAGGAACGGGAACGGTCGATTGCCGACGATGAGTTGAAGGCGATTCTGCCGCGTTGGATAGCAGAAAGACTCGGACGCGCCAATGTTGTGCGCCGAACGTTGAATCACTTTGTGCATGTAGGGCCGAAACAAACACTCGAATCGAAGGCCGAGCATATTTTCCCGCATCGCGGACGCCTTATCATCAAGGATTTTGAGCTTTCGACTAAATTTCCATTTGGATTCTTTAACCATCGCCGGCGGCTTCCGGCACGCGAAACCGAGTTGATCGTTTTTCCGCGTCACATGCCGTTTACGAACCGCCTTGACGACACGCCTCTCGACTCCGGCAAAATTGTTGCTAACAGACGCGGTTCTGGCCAGGACCTGCTTGCGTTGCGCGATTACCGGCCAAATGACGATCTACGAAGTATCGACTGGAAAGCGACAGCGCGGGCACAGATGCTGACTGTCCGCGAATTTGCCGCCGATGATGACAAGCGAATGACCATCGTTTTAGATGATCGTTTGCCCAAAAATGAGCAGAAATTGCCGACGCTTCGTGAAAAGCTCGATGCTGAGCAAAGTGGCAAGGGCTTCATCATTTCCGAACAGTTCGAGAGAGGAGTGAGACTCGTCGCAGCGTTGATCAACCGGTTTGCAGACGAAAATGCGAGCATTAGGCTCGTTATAGGTGATAAGATTGGCGAATTCGGCACGGGTCGCGGACATCTTTGTGACTGCCTGAGACGTCTCGCCGTTGCGGATCCTATATTTACCGATGCGATTCCGTCTGCCGAATCCGAGCTGTCAGGCGTGTTCAATGAAAGGGATAACAGCCATTATTATTTTGTAACGGCAAACGGGGCGAAAACTATCACGCATGATGCCGTTCAAAAATTTCAGGTGATTGAATTCTGACTAAAACGTGGGTTATTGATCTTCCAGCCTTCTTCCGGTTCGCGTTTCAAACTGTTCCCACATTGCAGGCATGTCATCGGTCGATTCGTCTCTTGTTACCCTCTCAATTCGCCACATCGGAAAGAAATTATCGGACATCTGCAAATGAGCCTCGCCGGCGAAGATCGACTGGCACCAATCGTCAAAATAACCTAGCTCGATCGAGCGTATCGTAATACCAGATGGGTTTATCTCATTGACGATCCCTAGCAGCTTTTCGCGCGGGCTGTGCAGAACAGCGATCACTATGTCTCCGGCTTCGATCTTCATAATAAAATTGTCGCCGATTCCTCATGTTTTTCACAATTACCACAAGAAAATCGGCCTTCTTTTTCTTTGCCTTGATTTATTCTAAACTTAGACCTGAACGTTCAGAATTAAGGCGCTTCAGATGCACATTTCAAGGATCGAGCTTGAGAATATAAAGTCTCACGTTTCATCAACATTCGAATTCACACGCGGAACGACCGCCATTACCGGCGACAATGGTGCGGGTAAAACTACGATCATCGAGGCGATCGCATGGACACTTTTTGATTTGCTCGAATACAAAAAAGAAGACTTTGTCAGGCGCGGCGCCAAAAAAGGTTCGGTTAAAATTACATTTGAAAGCGGTCTCGACGAACGCGAATATGTCGTCTATCGCGACAGCGGAACGGGCTTTCATGTCACCGATCCGCGTCTTCAGGTTCGCATTGCCGACAAAAAGGAAGAGGTTTTCCGCTTTCTTTGGCAGCATCTCGGCCTCGAACCGGGCACCGATCTCAGATCGCTGTTCCGCCAAGCCATTGGTGTTCCGCAAGGTACATTTACGGCGATCTTTCTGGAAGGCGCGACCGAGAGAAAGGCAGCTTTTGACCGGCTCTTAAAAGTTGAGGAATATCGTCAGGCAGCGGAAAAGCTGCGTGAAACTTCCCGATATTTAGACTTGTCGGTCGGTCACAATCGCGAGGAAATAGCTCGCGCCGAGGGTGAATTGACACGATCCGAAAAGGTCATGGAAGAGCATAAAAGCTACCAGGAGCTGACACAAAAGCTCGCGGGTGATGTAGGTGTTCTCGAAAAACAGATCTTGGAAAAACGCATTGTCGTTGAAAAACTCGATGAAATGGAAAGGGTCGAGAATGCCGTTGCAAATGTAAAAGCCGAACAAAAGCGTGTGCTTGAAGGCTTGGAAAACGTGCAAAAAGCTCATAAGGAGATCGCATCGCTAAAACCGAAAACACTCAATCAGGACAAAATTGAGAGTGAACTTGTCGGGCTTCGTGAAAAAATCGCCGTTGCAAAAGCGGTTGAAAATCAGATAAAGAGCCTCGACGAGCGTATCGAACGGCTGCGAAAGAGCTATCGCACAAATTCGGACCAGTTAAGAGACGCCGAGGAAAAGGCTAAAAAGGCCAGTGATATCAAACCGCTCGAAAAACGCGACGCTGAATTAATAAGACAACTCGCCACCCTAAAGGCGAGACTTGAGAGCGACCAAAAATTTCAGAGCGAGATCAAAAATGGGCTCTGCCCGATACTGTCGCAAAAATGCTTGAATTTGAAAGAAGGCGAGACGCTTGAAGAATTTGTTTCGAGTCAATTTTCAGATCTACGATCGCAGATAGCATTATCTGAAACCGAACAAGCTTCTATCACGGCGGATCTGAAAATTGCCCGCGAGGCCGAGCGTTTTGCAGCGACTATTGATGGCCTCAAAAAGCGTGAAGATGAACTCAAAACCGAAGGGACACATCTTTCAAACGAGCGGCAGGAGCTCGAAAAACAAATTGACGGCCTTGCAGATCTCCAAAAACAGCTATCAGACATCGACGGTAAATTAAAAACGCTAGGTGATCCTAAGTCGCGCATTCGCTTTCTTGAAAACGAAACGGCTCGCGAAATAGAGCTTCGCGAAAATCTGACAAAGATCGAGAGCAATCTCGAACGCCTTGAGACCGACCGGCGTATTCTGATCGAGGACCTCGACGAGCATCAGGATGTTATCCGCAATGGATATGACAAAACATTGCATGCAGCACAAAAAAAGGAGTTTCACGAAACGGAAAAGCGTCACGCCGAAATACGTGCGACATTCGAAGCGGCTAAACGGCGTGAAGAGCAGCTTGCCGCCGAGTTGAAGAGGTTTGCCGAAATACGAAAGTCTTTGCAAGGCGAGTTGAGGGAAAAGGAAAGGCTTGAGAGCGTGGCTGAGACGACAGTGTTCATTCGTGATACGCTCAAGGAAGCGGCTCCGCGCGTCGCCCGCAATTACGTTTATCACGTTTCGCTGGAAGCGAATCAGATGTTTCGCGAGATCACCGGCAAGGCCGAGCGGACGTTGAAATGGGCGGAAGATTATTCGATCCGGCTCGAAGAAGACGGATATGAAAGGCCATTTCAAAGTCTTTCAGGCGGCGAGCAGATGGCTGCTGCTCTGTCAGTAAGGCTCGCTCTGTTAAAACAATTGACCGACATCCGCATCGCGTTCTTTGACGAGCCCACGACAAACATGGACGCCGAACGCCGCGAAAACCTCGCAATGCAAATCAGCCGCATCACGCATTTTGACCAGCTATTCGTTATCTCGCACGACGACACGTTTGACAGTTACGTGGATAATGTAATTTCGATGTGACGTTTGTTATGAAGAAGGTAACCATAGTATGCGACGGATCTAGTCTTGGCAACGGGAAAGGTAATCCTCGCGCGGCGGCGGTGGCTTTGTTAGGGTTCAAAGGCATTTGGAAAGCTGTGGGTGAATATCTTGGCAACGCAACAAACCAGCAGGCAGAGATAGCAGCGGCAGCGGTCGGGCTAGAAAACTTAAAGGAACGCTGCGACGTGACGCTGATGTCGGACTCGCGATATGTAGTTGAGACGATGGGCGGCACTTGGAAACGTAAAACCAATCACGAATGGTGGCGGCGGCTCGACGCAGCGGCGGAACGACATAATATCAAATGGGAGTGGGTCAAAGGCCATGACGGGCACGTCATTCAAGAAGTCGCAGACAAGCTGGCACGCAATATGGCTGAACAAGGCAGCGTTGATAAAACACTCTTAGACGACGCGGCTGCTGATATCGGCATCCAAGAGATTTAACCGCAAAGGAGCAGAGGCGCAAAACAAGAACAATTAAATGCCCTTCGATTTTAGTAAGTCAACTATTTCTTTTTTTGTGATTGTTGCGCTTTTTTGCGGCCATTCATTTGTCACCGCTCAAGGCGGCTCTCTTGGCTGGGCTTGGCAGAACCCTTTGCCGCAGGGCAATCCGCTGTCGTCCATCCATTTTGCAAAGGACAAGGAGACGGGCCTCGCGGTTGGAGCGGACAATACGATACTTCGCACAAAAGACGGAGGTTTTCGTTGGGAAAGACTTACGTCTCCGGCAGCGAACGTAATGTTATCGGGCGTTTTTGTTCGCAACGAAAAGAGCGCGTTTATCGTCGGTTCTCGCGGCACTGTGCTTTCTACGGCTGACGGCGGCAGCACCTGGAAAATAGTCGCCGTCGATACCCGCGACCACCTCTACGGCGTGACTTTTGCCGCGGGCGATCCGCAAACGGGATGGATCTGCGGCACCTATGGCCGAATTCTCAAGACAACCGACGGCGGCGCGACCTGGAAATCCATACCTTCGGGCACGACCGAGCATCTGCTGAAAGTGTCGGCATTCAATGCAATGCACGCCGTCATCGTGGGTGTAAACGGCATACTGCTTAC
>CAZUEI010000014.1:0-15330 GCA_964618985.1 uncultured Chloracidobacterium sp. | reverse complement strand
ACGATATAGCCGTCGTATTTATAGACCATGCGGTTTTTTGTCGTAATGTTGTCCCAAGACGGAATGTAAGCCAACGTCGGGATACCAAGCTTTTTCGCAATGTAAAAGATTCCAGGTTGTTCAAATTGGAACGGGCCGGTAGAAAGTATAACGTCGGGCTTATCATCCGCTAGTCTTTCTTCGGCTTCTTCAGAACGAGGATAGGACAGCAACAACTTCTCCAGGCTGTTCTCTATCGCTCTTTCCCCACGTAGTTGAGCAAAGGTCCACGCCGGCGGCTTTAGTATCTTTATGGTGAACGGCGTCTTGTGATCCCTCACATGCTGCTGCATGCTCGTGCGGCTCGGCAAAAGGTACCTATAGTCCCAGACGTACTCATTGAAACGACGAAGGTAGTTGTAAGGTACCTCCTTGAACGGCCGAACGCTTGGAAATGCGCTGACCGTCGCTTTACCTTCAGCCCAACTGTTGTCGCCATTCAACGAATTCGATTCATCGAACGACGATGCCCATATACTGACGTCGGCATTTCTCGCCAATGTATTGACCAGCGCTGTATATCGAAAGACGCGGTCAACCAAAAGTGAGGTCGAGAGCAGCAGCACCCTTGGTTTAGCACGTGTAGGTACGTCGCCGCCATTTCTGTCATTTCTTTGAGTCACTTTTCGTGCGGAAATTGCTATCTTCCTAGTGCGATTCGCTCTTTTTTCCCTAAAAGGGAGAAGTCCAGATTAGCAGGATAGTCGATCAGCTGTCGTGATTCTGAAGCGTGAGAAGTATACATGCATGTGTACATCAATCGATCTTTTGTCCTCGCCTCTCCCCCTTTATGGAATCCTCGGGTGTCCGCGAAAATAAGTGTACCTGTCTTTCCAATTCCCTTTACCCAGTTTTCGTTTGGAAAGACCGCGTTCATTTGTTCATCAGTGCTGCGCCGAACTCCGCCTTCCAAGAAGAACTCCGGTTTGATCGAGCAGTATTTTCCTTTTTTATGTGTTCCAGGAGCATAAGTAAATGGTCCTCCGCCTTCGTCGACATCGTCAAGATACAAAAATACCTTGAGGATGTAATGATCCTCACGGTCGAAATGCCAGAGCTGAGATTCACGAGGTGTTGAGGCAGACGCAGCCGTATACCATAGATTGTAGTAGCGCAGTTTAGCGTGCATTTTGAGATATGCATCGGCAATCTTCAGGAAACTATCGTTCAATGCAAACCTAGCAAATGTCGAAGTGGGATCGAATGAGAGAGTACTACCCAGACACTCCAAATTAAAGGTTTTACCTCCAATTTCACCTGGGTTATCCGCCTGTGATTTGAGTGCCGCGATATCGGCTTTCCTGTCCGTTAGCAATTCCACCGCAGCTTTTTGTATATCGCCGAACGTCGAGTTCTCGTCAAAGAATTCGTCGGTCGTCGTTAGATAAATTCCATTCTTGTTCAAACCATCAACGACCCTGCTTTGCACCTCTGATAACTGCCGATCTCCGCGTGTCCTATATGCAACTGTCGGACTGAAATTTGATCCTAAACGCCAAACCAGCTCGTTCCTTTTCACCGACCGCAAAAGCGGCCTGATTGTAGATGTAATTCTATTCATTGATATTGAACAAATTGCTCCCGGCCGTTATTCTCGGCGTCTTTAACATCGCTTTCAATTAACCGATCGATCTTCCATTCGACGTCTGGTGTTAATAGAGTTTTACCAGTTCGGTCAAATTGTCCAGTTATCTCGAGCAGCAACGTATCGGATCGCAGCCTCGCCGATCGTCCGCCCGTCGGCGAAATGAACTTTGAGTAAACTGAGTAGAGGCCCGGAGACAGCCACAGCGGTGGAATATCAACTTCCAGCCGGTATTTTCCATTCAAAACCCGGCATCCGATGTCCTTGCTATTAACGCTAACGTGTACCACAGCCTGACCAAACGAATTTTCCACGATGAAAAACAATGACGGGTTGTCTATGTCATCGGCTTGAATTTCAACTGAAATTACGCTTCGTTCACCGGTAACAATGCTAGGAGTTCTGCTTTCATTTACTTTTAAATTATTAATGGATCCAGCTAAGGATCTCGAATTTGCGGACTGTTCCTGAGGCTGATCAATGCGAAAATAAGCATTGATGCACTCAGTAATTGCCCCGTCAAACGCGATTCTCCCTGAGTCGATCTGTATGCCGCGACGGCATAATTCCCGCACCGCTCCCATGTTATGGCTTACGAAAAGGATAGTTCTTCCTTCCTGCTTTCCAACCTCTTCCATTTTGCCAAGGCACTTCTTCTGAAACTCGGCATCGCCCACTGCAAGTACTTCGTCGACGATGAGTATCTCACTTTCTAAATTCGCCGCGACTGCAAATGCCAACCGGACATACATTCCGGATGAGTATCGTTTTACCGGCGTGTCTATATACCGCTCGATACCGCTGAAATCGACGATCTCATCGAGTTTGCGATCGATCTCCTTTTTACGCATGCCGAGAATCGAGCCATTTAGGTAGATGTTTTCGCGGCCAGTCAATTCGGGATGAAAGCCAGTACCGACCTCGAGTAAACTCGCGACACGACCCTTTATCTTTATACTACCGGTTGTCGGTGCAGTGACTCGCGAAAGTAGTTTTAACAATGTGCTTTTGCCGGCTCCGTTACGACCAATAATGCCGATGGCGTCACCTTGTTGAATCTCAAGATTGATATCCTTTAGACTCCAAACTATATTGCTCTCGCTCTTCGTCGCTCTGTCATTGATCTCGCTGAGTTTAAGAAAAGGATCGTCCTTTCCCATCACTTTAGTGATCCACCAGCGCTCAAGATCGCGGCTGATCGTGCCAGTTCCTATCTGTCCTATTTGATAGGCTTTGGAAAGATTTTCAACCTTGATCGCCAGGCTCATATCGTGTCCACAAAGTTCCTTTCGGTTTTATTAAAGATGACCACGCCGGCGAACATGATCACTAGAGTCACCAAAACGCTGTAACCAAGACCCCAGGCAGTGAACTCGCCTTTACCCAGGAATGCGTATCTAAAGGTCTCGATCATGCCGGTCATAGGGTTTAGTTCGATCAGCCATCGGTATTTGGCGGGCGCAGCACTCAATGGATAAATGACCGTGGTCATATACATAAGTAGTTGGACCCCGAACTGTACAAGAAAACTTAGATCCCGATACTTCGTAGTCATCGCGGTTATTATTAGCCCAAGACCCAGACCTAGTAAGGCCATAATCACTATGATTAATGGGAATAATGCGATCGCTGATGTGATACGAAAATCCGCCCCTACCACCCAGAAATATACCAACATTCCCAAAAACAGCAGCATCTGAACACCGAAGCGAACCAGATTGCTGGTCACAATACTGAGCGGCATAATCAATCGCGGAAAATACACTTTGCCAAAAATATTTGCGTTATCTTTAAACACCGTGCTTGTCTTGGTAATGCACTCGGCAAAATAGTTCCACGCTGTTATGCCGGCTAGATAAAAAAGCGGCTGCGGCAGCCCGTCAGTGCTTAATCCAGCCAGATTCCCAAAAACAAACGTGAAAATAATGGTCGTGAATAACGGCTGGATAAAGAACCAAAGCGGACCGAGAATAGTTTGTTTATAAAAACTTACGAAGTCACGCTTAACAAACATCAATAGAAGATCGCGATAGTGCCATACGTCGCGAAGATTGAGATCAAAAAGGGACGACCTCCCTTCGATCACTAAATCCCAATGTTCTATTTCAGCGACTTTTTGCATTAAGTGATTTTGAAGACTGACGCTGAGAATCCGTCGCCATGCCGAGGCTGATCCACTGCCAAATATAGAAGCTGTTATCCGATTCGCCGCGAAAGTAGGCTTCTGCAGAATCCAGTACCATTTTCTTGTTCAGAAAGGCACCTTGTGTACCAGAGAAAGCATCATTGATCTTGTCACTAGCCCAATCGCGGAGCTGCCCGCGCAGCCATTCCCGCTGCGGGGTTTGCATCGGGCGTTTGGGTGACTCAGACAAATTCGTCGGAATAAATCGTTTCGCAATATCGCGCAACATCCTTTTCCCAGTACCGTCTTTAATCTTCCGGTCAGCAGGCTGTCGCATTGCTAATTCAAACATTCGATGGTCGAGAAACGGCTCGCGCAGCTCGACGGAAGATCTCATTGAGATCCGGTCATTGAACCGCATCGCCCGGGGAATTTTGGTGAACTTTGTATCCCGATATTGTAGATTACGAAGTTTATCAGGAAAAACGTCTGGGAACTTCAGCGGTTCGGCCAATGCCCGAAACTCCGGATCCAGGCATTCGGGCCTCACGGGCTGTCCTGTTGTTCCTTGAACCAAAGCAGGTTGTCCGTCGATCGACTGCGGTTGGTAATAATCATAACCCGCCCACTGTTCGTCCATTCCGTTTCCGTCAAGAACCACAGTCACACCCTGCCCCCTCACTTTCTCAAAGAGTTTTGCGTATGCGAGAGTGGGTAAACCACCGAATGGCTCATCCTGATGATATTGAACACTTTCCGCAAGGGCCGGAACTTCCGTCGCAGTCAATTTGCTTATCACCAGCGGGTGCTTTGTCTGAGCGAGCATTTGTTTCACCCATGGAAGCTCGTCATAACTATCGTCGCCGGTAATAAACGTAAAGGCTTTCACTTCGCTGTCTTCCCCTTCATTTGCATGGACCAGTCCCAGTAATGTTGACGAATCGAGCCCGCCGCTAAGGTTAATTCCAACTGGAACATCCGAACGAAAACGAAGCTTAACGCTTTGTTTCATCAATTCAAAATACTCGTCCTGAGCGTCCTTCGCGGATCGTGCGTAATAGTCGCCCCCCAACCGGTCGGCGATGTCGTACCACTTCGTAACAATTGTATGATCGTTCTTCCACGTGAGATAATGCCCAGCGGGTAAGGAATAGACATCCTTCCAAAACGTGTCATCCGAATGGTCATAGAATCCATGGCTCAGATACGTCGCCCAGGTTTTTTCATTGGCGACCGCTGGAACGCCAGCGCCATGAAGAGCCTTGATCTCGCTGGAAATAGAAAGAGTACCGTCACTGCCAGTATGATAATATAGCGGCTTAACGCCAAACCGATCCCGTGCGGCAAACGCTGTCTGATGCACCTCATCCCAAATGACAAACGCGAACATTCCGATTAGCCTATCCAGGCATTCCGGACCCCATTTCAAGTACGCAGCCAGCAACACCTCGGTGTCCGACTTTGACTTGAACCGATACTGCCCGTCCAGTTCACGCTTTAGCTCCAGGTAGTTGTATATCTCTCCGTTGAGGATCAACGTGAACCTGCCATCCGAACTTGTCATAGGCTGGTCGCCTGCCGATGACAGGTCGATTATACTCAGCCGGTTGTGCCCTAGGCCCGCTCTGCCACCAGCCGAAACAAAGATCCCAGAACCGTCCGGTCCGCGGTGACGCTGTAGCCGCGTCATTGATTCGACGTGCTCACGTCGGTAACCCATTCCGAATATTCCCGCAATTCCGCACATTTAGTTTAGTTATTTATGAGAACCGCTGTACCCTTTTTGAGCAATAGCGAACAAGTGATGTGTTCCGACGGAACGTTCTTCGATTCCAGGGCGGGACGACTGGAATGTGTTAACGATGTTTCCGATCGCACTTGAGACCGTTTGTACGGGCCGAGTCATCGACCAAGATTTTAGGCCCGCCCGCCGGAAACGTCCGCCTGCTATCCCGTATTGAACTTTAACTTCCGTGAAGTGTCGATTTAGAAGGTTCAATAACTCTATTCTCTTATAATGACGTTTGTGATCCGGATTGTGGTTTTGAACGAAGTCGCCGTTTGGTGTGGTCATTATGAATTTACCGCCCGGCTTTAGGACTCGGGCAATCTCGGATACGAAACGTTCGTCCTCTTCCACGTGTTCCAATACCTCAACTGATACAACGAGGTCAAAGGTTTCGTCAGGCAGACCCGAGCATGTCATATCACCAGTAAGGATCGTTTCCACGTTACTTCTTCGTTCTCTTAATTGGGCGATCATTGAGTCCGTATGTCCCAGGTTCAGAGCCTTTTGAACACCTGATTCTCGCGGAAGGTCAATAATTGTGATCCGGCCTCGCACCCCTATTGTATAAGGCGATTTGCGACCTCCAACATCCAGAATATTTTTAAGGTGTCCACTTGCACTTGTTTCCGCAACGAGAGCTTTTCGGACCTTTCTATACAAAGGCGGCAAAAAAACTTCAATACTCCGTCGCAAAACCTCTTGTGAAGTGCGCAAATTGAACATAAAACAAAATTGGCCGGGCCTTATCTGAAAGTCAGCAACGTGCAGCTAAATTCAGTTACCGTAATTGCAGACCGTTTTGTACGTTTATCCATGTCAACGCAGCTCGATAATCGCTGTCAATCGGTATGGATACTACAGAGCATTCCCCGTCCAGGTCAGGTAATACTACGTTGACAGGTCGAAAATACCCGTTCTTTCCCGTCAGACACTGAAAGCTGCCGAAATCCGAAAGACCAGTTCCGAGAGCTTTTACGAAAGCTTCACGACGGGTCCAGAGGTAATAGAAATCCGATGCTGTACCACCATCACGGAGAGTTTCGTATTCTTCAGGTGAGAATACTCTTTTCGCAGCACTTAGAAAGTAATTTCCGTCCTCAACAAACTCAACGTCGATACCTACTACTTTTGTTGTCGAAATAGCGATCAACGAAATGTCGCGCGAGTGCGAGACGTTGAAATAAATCTGCCCATCCATTCCGTCAAGAAAGGGCTTACCCATTTGCGTATATGAAATGGTTATGGTCTGGGGCGATTTACCCAAGCTACTGCCTAGCAGTTCACGTAATGAGACCCGCGTCGCGATGAATCGCCGTTTATCGTTTTCGAAGTGAAATCTCTCCGCCCAGCGGACTTCCTCCACCGAAAGGAGTTTTGACCAATTAGAGCTCGTCACATCGTCGCAGTTCGAGTTGATCTGAAAAATGGTTACGCCATCGTTTTCCAAAAGGATTTGGTAATTGTTATGGCTTCTAGGAAATAAGTCCATACAATACTCTACACCTTCATCAAACGGCTGGGCGCCATCTGTTCCTTGAATGGCCGAAAGGGAGTTTCATCCCGGATGCAATTCTCTTTGATGCTGGCTTTTTCGAGGCATTGACCGAGCTGTTCGGCTAAGGCTCGGACATATGGTTCGGCAACTATCGAACCGTGGTGTCCCGGCACTTCATGTATTTCAAGCTCTCCTTTTACAAGTTCTTTCCAACCCAAAGTGGGATCCGGATAGATTCCAAGAGGTTGATGACTGGCTCGGAATAAAGTTAGCTTGCCCGTATAAGGCACAGGCTTATACTGCAGCCCCGCACGCCATATTTGATCTTCCAGCTGTATATAATTGGTCGGAATCGACTCTTTGCCGGCGGTCCGGGCGTAAAACTGTCGAACGGATCTTTTAAGCGTATTTCGCACTCTCCGCTGATATTTCAACTTCGTTTTGTTTAGCTTGGCGATAATATAATCAGTTTTCTCACTCGTATTAAAAGCTCTAAGAGTAGCTAAATGATGCTGAATCCGACGTGTTGATGTATAAATTCGCGCGCGAAAGCCCGTAGTATTCGGCAACAACTTGGGATAGTCGGGGGTTCCAGTATCAAACAGGGCCAACAACGAGACCTCCTCACCTTGTCTCACAAGCTGCTGAGCCATCTCAAAGGCCCCGAGACCACCGAATGATGAGCCTCCAAGAAAATATGGGCCGTTCGGCTGGATCTTCCGGATCTCTTTGATGTAATACTCAGCCATTTCCTCAACTGTCCCGTGTCCTAGCTGCCTGCCTCCGAGTCGGCGAGCCTGGAGGCCATAGAACGGCTGATCCGGCCCGAGATGTGTCGCGAGGTCGCGATAAAACAGAACGTTGCCGCCTTTCGCGTGGACGCAGAAAAAATTTGGTTTACTGCCATAGGGCTGAATCGCGACGAGCGACGATTCTTTTTCCGCCCAACCTTCTTGACGAAGAATATCTGCCAGTTGTTCTATCGTGCCCGCTTCGAACAAAGTTGCCAGAGGTATATTCTTCCCAAATGTTTCTTCGACTTCGGCAAACATTCTCACAGCCAAAAGTGAATGGCCGCCTAGTTCAAAAAAATTATCTTGAACGCCAATAGGCTGAACTCTCAAAATTCGTTCCCAAATTTCTGTGAGTTTCGATTCCAGCTCATCGCGATGGGCAAGGAAGTTTCCATCATTGTCTGCAAGGGTGGAACTTGGTACCGGCAGTGCTCTTTTATCTATCTTTCCGTTAGGCGTAAGTGGAATTGAGGAGAGCTCAACGAATGCAGTGGGGATCATATAGTCCGGGAGAGTTTTCTTTAGAAAATTGCGCAAATCAGTAACGGTAACTGTTGCATCCTGGACACACACAAAATACGCAGCGAGGCGTTTTTCCCCAGGCTGATCTTCTCTTGCAATAACTACCGCCTCTTTGATCGACGAATGTAAAGCAAGGACGTTCTCGATTTCGCCTAGTTCTATTCTAAATCCTCGAATTTTGACCTGATGGTCTATGCGGCCCAAGTATTCGATTTCGCTCGAAGCAAGGTAACGAACCAAGTCACCCGTTTTATATAGCCGAGATGCAGGCTCTGCTTCGAACGGATTTCTTACAAATCGCTCGCTCGTCATTTTCGGCTGGTGAAGATATTCACGCGCGAGTCCGTCGCCGCCCAAATAAAGCTCACCCGCAAAACCGACCGGGACCGGCTGGAAATAACTGTCCAAAATGTAGGCTTTAGTGTTTGAGATCGGACGGCCAATACTTTCTTTATTAATATCCCGTAACGCGAACGTCGAATAAGTCGTATCCTCACTCGGCCCGTAGAGATCATAGATTTTTTGTATGGTCCCGATCTCATATAATTCGCGCACCAGCGATGCCCTGAGTGGTTCTCCGGCAAGATTTATTGTCCGAACGGAAGCGGGGATCCCGTTGGTTCGAACTAGCTGGGTAATCGCAGAGGGAACCGTATTGATCAGCGTCACTTCCTCAGCCGCCGGTGTTGTTCCCAAATGGAGTATGTTTTCGACCAGGATTATTTTGCCACCACAACTTAAAGGGGCAAACATTTCGTAAACTGACAGGTCAAAGCAAACGGAGGTCGAAGCCAATGTGCCTCGTAATTGTTCAAGGCTGAAAACGGTAGCGGCCCACGACAATAATGCGACCGTACTTCGATGCTCTATAGCGACACCCTTCGGCTTCCCAGTGGAGCCGGAAGTGTAGATAACATAAGCGAGATTATCCGATGCAACTTTCGATGCAGGATTGTCGTCCGAATGCCGGGAAATTTTAGCCAATTCCGTATCAATGCAAACTACCGTGGCGCTAGCCCCGTTCACCCCGTCCGCAAGATTTTTGCTTGTCAACAAGACCGAAGCTTGAGAATCAGACAAAATGTGCTCTAAACGATCCTTGGGGTAAGCTGGGTCGAGTGGAACATATGCCCCACCAGCTTTCAGAATTCCAAGAATTCCGATGATCATTTCTACCGAGCGGTCGAGACAGATAGCAACAAGCATTTCTGCTCCAACCCCCAAAGATTGCAGGTAATGTGCCGTCTGATTTGCCCGACGATTCAATTCTCGATACGTAAGGCGCTCATCTCCAAAAATTAAAGCAACCGCGTCAGGGGTTTCTATCACCTGCTTCTCGAAGAAATGGTGAATACATTTCTCGCGGGGCCATTCAATCGAGGTCATATTCCACTCAACTAACAATTGGTGCCGCTCACCTTCGGTAAGGAGCGGAATATATGCAAGTTTACAGCCCGGATCTGCTACGATGTTATTAAGAAAAAATTCAAACTTCGCAGCTAACCTATCAATATCATCCTTCCGAAAGCGCACCTGGTTGTATAAAAGCCGACAATCTGACTCGTGTAAGGAATATTGAAGCAGAAGATCGCTGTCGTGCGTTCCCGTGCGATCATCCAATCGCCCAACAATGGCGACAGCAACTGGCAATGTGAACTTTTTACCGGACAGCAACGGAGACCTTGCGATCAGATCGCGTGAGTATGTTTTGCGATAATTAACTGACTCGAATTCCGCCCTCAAACCATCAATGACTTCGGCAAAATTCTTTAGTCGATCAATTTCGAAACGAAAAGGAACTTGCGGGGCCGCTATTTTTTCCAGCTCCAGCGTCGCATCGTTGATCCCGAAGTCTTTGTAGCCAAAATCGAACGTATCTACGTCATTCAACCGAGCGAGGAATGCTCCGAATGCAGTCAAGACAACCTGCGCACTCATATCCTTCAAACCAGCGAACAGTTCATTTGGAATTCGCAGTGGAACGCTTGAATATTTAACCGCAGTTCTTTGAATGGCAACATTAGCACTTGGTGGCTCGATCGGTTCTGATGATGCGAGCTTGTTTATCCAGTATTGCTCATGCCGACACGTTGCCTGATAGAACTCTTCGATCTTAGAAGCAGTTTCGGCGCTGATCTTGGGAAGTTGATAGAGCTTATCTAGCCTGAACCGGTTGAGCAAGTCTGTGATAGCTACGGTTTCGCCACAGAGATCCTGAATTCCTGATACCTTTATCTCTTTGTCGGAACATGAAACGCGGAGATAATCATGTCCAATTTCATTGATCGATCCGGCTGGAGAGGGCGATAATGTGTCTAACGCCTGAACTTTGGTAACAAGAAAAAAGTCGTTCTCTATTAGGATCTTTGCCGTTCCGAGCGGATTTGGGTGCCCACCGAAGTCCAGTGAGCGAACTAGAGCCGAAATCTCATCGGCAGGTCTATCCCAGATGATAACTCCGCCATTCTTTGGCCTTTTGAACCTTGGGTAGAAAGTCCGGTCATCCAAATTCTGTTTTTGGTGAATTGCTCTCTTAGCTGCCAAGTCCTGGACAAGGTTCTGAAAGGAAACTATTGCCGCCTCGAAGCACTTCGTATTAAGAGTGAAGGCTGTATCACTCTTCTCAATTGTCACGGGTTCCTGTTTAAGTATGTCGCCGGCGTCAACGAGGTTAGAAATAATATGCCAGGTGATGGCGTGATCGTTTTCGCCGTTCATTAAGGCCCATGATGTTGCATGAGTGCCGGCATAACGAGGGAGCGGGCCATCATGATAATTGATCGCCAGTTCCCGAGGAAGACTTAACACGTCTTCTCCCAGGATGTGTTCGTTGACTATACTGAATAGATAATCAACCGGCCTGTCCGACAATTCGTTTACATCAACCTGTGGAGGGAAAGTAGAAATCGCATTCTCCGCGGCCCACGACCTCACTGCGTGATCGGCGGTTACGATCGCGTTGATCGTATGCCCATCGAGTAGCAAGATCTCAGCGCATCGAATGAGCAAAGAACCGGCGCCTATAATCAGACAACTGAACTTATTGTTGTTATCGGCCATTTAACAGAATGATTTTTGTTTTCGAGAACCCATGTTTGCAGCAATGTTGTTTTGGCGGACCAGGACTTCCGCCAATTCCCAGTCGTCCAGAGTGTCTATGTTCACCGATCGGTCAGCGTCCATTTCATAGCCTCGAACGTCGATGCCATACAGGTTGCCGTGTTCGAACAAAACATTTCGGCGTGTTACGTAAACAGATCCATCACGGTGGAAGGCCCGAGGAAGGTCCTGACGCCGACTTACAGGGGCCAATTCGCCGCTAGCCAGTTCCATTTTCCCCTCAGGCGTACGCCAATAAACCCATTTTGGATTGAAAGTATCGGGAACAGGTAAGCTGCTGACGACCGAATCAGCGCCGCTGGTTTTAAGCAGACGTATACATGCATCTATATCAGAACTATTCCTCAAAGGGTTGGTCGGTTGAAGCAGACATACTGCGTCAAATTGTTCTCCGACGGCCTCCATCGCAGTAAGTGCGTGAAGGACAACCGGAAAAGTCGGCGTCTCATCGAGGGCAAGTTCACGGGGACGCATGAACGGTACATCCAAACCGAGTGAGCGGCCAACCTCCGCGATCTCCGCATCGTCGGTGCTTAGAATCGTGTGGCTTAGCAACGTCGACGAAAGAGCGCTTTCCGCGGTGTACGCGATTAACGGTTTCCCCGCTAGTGTGCGGATATTCTTCCGCTCAACACCTTTAGAACCGCCCCGGGCGGGTATGATCCCAAGAACTCTCATTCGTTAGTACGTCAATCGTTTTTCGATCTCGAGCGGCGCGTCGGCCAGAACCTGCGATATCTTTTGGCCTGCATTTCCGTTGCCATACAGATCATTCTTTTCGTAGCGGCCGTTCGACAACTGGGTTTCGATGGCGGCCTTGACCTGATCTTTGCAATAATCCGCGTCTAAAACGTTCTGTCCACGTTCGCGGCCGTTCTGTCGAGTGCCAATATTTACGACGGGAACGCCCAGATATGAACACTCACGAATGCCTACACTCGAGTTACCGACCAGACATCTGCTGCTGTAAAGAAGCCGCAAAAAATCGGTAGGCTCCATATTCTTGAAGAAGTGGAGGTTTTCAGGCTGGTATTTTTCTCTGAACGACCGGATTCCGTTCGAGGTTCCGTCCGAACCGGCATCGACATTTGGCCAAAACCATAGAGCAGGCATATTAATACTATATACAGCCTCAAGTGTCTCCATTATGTGTTGCCGCGCCCGTTCATGCTCCGTCGTTACTGGATGCTGCATAACGACAAGATATCCATTATTAAGCTGGTGTAGCCCACCGACTCCGCCGTAACGGTCGAACGGATTAAAGTTGAGTGCCGGGTCATCCGCGATCTCGGCAGCAAGGTCAATTGACGGGCAACCAGTCACAAAAACTTTCCTGTTCTCTTCACCCATCCTTTCGACTCGTTCACCGGCCCCTGATGTCGCGACCAGATGAAGATCGGCGAGTTTTGTCACCGCGTGCCTGACCTTTTCGTCGATAGATCCGGTCACTTCGCCGCCTTGAATATGTGCGACGGGAATATTCATATATGAGGCAGCGACAGCTGTAGCAAGCGTCTCGAATCGATCCGCAACCGTTACAACTATATCGGGTTTCAAATTGTCAAAAACTGTAGCGAGTTCGAGCATACCCAGCCCGGTTGTTTTTGCCATAGATGCTGGATTCTCACCCTCCAGCACCATATAAACTCGGGCAGCAATAGGAAATCCGTCATTTTCGATATAGTTCACCGCAGTGCCGTAGCGGTCGAGTAATGCAGATGCTGCAACCACCAGTTGAAGTTCGAGTTCCGGATGCTCCATGATGGCCCGGAGTGCGGTTTTTATGCGGCTGTAACTTGGTCTCGCCGTGACGACTACGCAAATTTTTCTTTTCATTTCTTTGACCAAGCAGGCTCAGGTGTAGAACCCAGATCCGAGATACCTAAAA
This sequence comes from uncultured Chloracidobacterium sp., assembly GCA_964618985.1. Lineage (GTDB taxonomy): Bacteria > Acidobacteriota > Blastocatellia > Pyrinomonadales > Pyrinomonadaceae > OLB17. The sequence continues at coordinate 1,973 of CAZUEI010000014.1, read as the reverse complement.
CATCTCTTCTATCAAGATCTTCGAAACGGAGGGCATCATCCGCCTTCAAACTTCGGGAGAGCTTCATTCCCAATAGGGCAGGTACGTGTTCTGCGCCCAACCCTGTCCCTGGTTTTTTCATTTTTAAGTGGTGGCTCTCAAGCACGGTTCCAGCCGGGATGTCCGTACTCGCAACAACGCTCTTCGTAAACACATCACGCAGCGGTTCGAGTTCGTCGGCAACTGCTTCCTTGTCAACTGGCGAGGCGATCATCCTTTCAACTTGCCTGACTCCATCAACTAGTTGCCGAAGCGATGCAGTCGTAATCGATACCGGAACGTCGGGTCCAAACATTTCGCGGCTCAGGGTCACATGAACTTCAAGCACTTCGGCTCCAAGCGTCACTGCGGCAAGCCCGGCGAAAATGTCTCCGGAATGATCTGAAAGTCCGATCGGCAACTCGTATCTCTGCCTCAAAACCTCGAGCATGTTTAGTCCAACTCTTTCCGGCGGGCATGGATATGTGGACGTGCATTGCAGAACGGCGAGTGGATTTCCAGTTTTGCGTACGACTTCAACTGCAGTATCGAGTTCCTCCCAGGTACTCATTCCAGAAGACAAAATTACAGGGTCACCCGAACTTATCATACGCTTGAGCAAAGGGATATTGCTCACCTCACCAGAGGCGACTTTCCATGCCTTCATGCCTATACCAGCAAGCATGTCTGCCGCTGCTTCCGAAAATGGTGTACTAAGAAAAAGGAGACCGCGATCATCCGCATGTTGTTTCAGGCCTTGCCACTGCTCGCAGGTAAATTCCATACGCTGCCAATAGGCGAATCGAGTTTCATCCTGACGGCTGAATTTAATTCTCCAGGGTTCCCGAATCGTACTTTCCTCAGCCGCAATGTGGGTTTGAAACTTGACCGCATCAGCGCCGGCAGCGGCAATCGCGTCGATAAACGCATGTGCCATCCCCAAACTCCCGTCATGAGACTGTGCCACCTCGCCGATGATCAGGCAGCTCCCGTCTTGCGCCGAAACGCGCAACCCATTTAGGCACTTTTCGCGAAACGTCATAACCATTGTTAATTAATACGAGCGATATTGGACAATGGAACAGGGTTCTAATTCAGGCCGAGGTAAGTGTCCGGAAACTCTTCAGAATCCGCCTGCTCGCGCTGCGTATAGTAATTATTATCGTAATATTTGTAATTATTGATCGGTACGTCGTTAAGAACTATCCCGACAACATTTCCATTGACCTCTAGCACTTTCTTCTTTGCTCTCAATAACACTTCACGCGAACTGAAATTCGCTCGGGCAATAATCACTATCGCGTCGACGCAAGTGGCCAGGATCACACTATCCGCGAAGTAAAGAACTGGCGGCGAATCGATGATGATATGCGAATATGTGCCTCGGAGACTTTCTATCAAAGACCGCATTTCGACCGATGCGAATAGGTTCGTCGGGTTCGGCACCGTTGGTCCGGAAGGCAATAAATCGAGGTTGTTTTCAACGCCTTTTTGTATCGCCTGATCGATCAATTTCTGATCCATTTCCTTTGAAGTTAGAAGACTGCTAAGGCCGCACAGATTGCTAACACCATTGATGATATGCAACTTTGGACACCGGAGATCGGCGTCCACCAACAATACCCTACCACCGAGTTGGGCCAGGCTTTTGGCTAAATTTAACGACGTAATAGTTTTCCCTTCAGAAGGCTGGCCGGATGTAATCAATAGGGTTTTGGGCGGTCCACCGGCGGTGGACAATAATAAAGTTGTACGTAGTTGATGAAAAGCCTCTGTTACCATCGGCTGCTCAAAAGCCTTGAGCTGATATGAGTGTTCGCCTACAGCTTTGCTTCCATTAGATCCGAATTTCGAGAAGAGCAAGCGTTTTGCGAGACCTGAACCGGCACCGGGTATCATTCCGATCACGTGTGAGTCCAATTGATTTTCAACATTGTCCGAGACCCGTATTGTGT
>CAZUEI010000013.1:0-15357 GCA_964618985.1 uncultured Chloracidobacterium sp. | reverse complement strand
ATTGATCTGGATAATTTGACGGACGAAGATCTCAAAGTTGCCTGAGGAGGATCGATAGTTATAATCGCATCATGACAACAAAACTATTAACAATACTACTCACGCTTTTTTCGATTCCTGCGGTTTTCGGACAAGCTAAAGAAGCCGATCCGGCGGATGTAGGGTCGCTTGATTCGATTATGAAAGCCGTCTATGCATCTATCTCGGGCGATGCGGGAAAGGTTCGTGACTGGGATAGATTTCGGTCGCTTTTTTATAAAGGAGCACGGTTGATACCTTCAGGGAAAAACGTGAAAACAGGTGTCGCCGGTGCCAATGTTTTTACGCCGGACGAATACATCACGCAAGCCGAGCCGTACTTTGCCAAAGAAGGTTTTTACGAAACCGAAAAAGCACGCCGCGTCGAGATCTACGGCCATATTGCGCACGTTTTCTCAACCTACGAATCGCGTCACGCCGCAAACGACAAAACTCCATTTATGCGCGGCATCAACAGCTTTCAACTGCTCAACGACGGCAAGCGCTGGTGGATCATCACCATCTACTGGCAGGGTGAAACACCTGAGACTCCGATACCTAAAAAGTATTTAAAATCAGTCAAATAGAATCTGATCGACGGTTTCAGACGAATGTCTTCGTATGGCCGAATATACTTTTAAGTCGACTCTCACGATCGACATGCCGCGTGACGAGGTGTTCGCGTTTTTCTCCGACGCCGAGAATCTCGAACGCATCACGCCCGCCGAGCTTGGCTTTCACATCGTCACGCCGACACCTTTTGAGATACGGCAAGGAACGCTCATCGACTACAAACTGACGCTGCACGGTTTTCCGCTGAAATGGCGGACCGAGATCACGCGTTGGGAACCGCCGCACCTTTTTGAAGACACACAGCTTACCGGCCCGTATAAACAGTGGATACATCAACACCGCTTCACCGAGATCGGGCCGGGCAAAACCATGATGGAGGACGAAGTGCGTTACCGTCTGCCGCTTGAGCCGCTGGGCGACATTGCCAATTTTCTCATCGAACGCCAGATCGCGAATATTTTCGAACATCGAAACAAGGCAGTGGCAGAAATACTTATACCCCACAAATAACTGATTGACCGGGCCCGCCATCTAAGGCATTATTTAATCAAACAATTTAAAAAAGGAGCTAGGAACCGGATATGAAAAGCCTGTTTAAGATGTTTATTCTTGGGATGTTGTTCTGTGCGAGCAGCTCGGCACAGACGACCGCGTTTACTTATCAGGGGAGTTTGAAAGACGGAGCGAATCCGGCGAACGGCAATTACGACCTTGAATTCAAGCTGTTTGACGCCGTGAGTGCGGGAACGCAGCAGGGCAGCACGCTACAGAGGTTGAACGTCGCTGTTGCCAACGGCATCTTTACCGTGGCGCTTGACTTCGGCGCCGGCACTTTGCCGGGGGCGGATCGATTTTTAGACATCGCAGTTCGCACAGCAGGCGGCGGGGCTTTTACAGCGCTTAGTCCGAGGCAGCAGGTCAATTCAGCGCCGTATTCAGTTAAGAGCCTGAATTCAGCGACTGCCGACTCGGCGACAAATTCAACACAGCTTGGCGGCGTTGCGGCGAATCAGTATGTCGTTACTACCGACCCCCGAATGACCGATGAGAGGCCTCCTACAGCGGGAAGTTCAAACTATATTCAGAATGGCATATCGCAACAAGTATCGAGCAATTTCAACATCAGTGGGACCGGCACCGCGACAAGCTTTAATTCTGCGACTCAATTCAACATCGGAGGGAATCGGGTTTTGAGCATCTTCGGCTCCCAAAATCTGTATGTCGGCCAGGGAGCCGGTGCTAACAACACGGGCTTCAGCAACTCTTTTGCCGGTTACTTTGCCGGAAACGGAAACACGAACGGCGTCAATAACTCTTTTTTCGGGACAAACGCCGGACAGAACAGTAACGGCAACAGCAATGCTTTTTTTGGACAATCGGCGGGGACAAATAACGTCACCGGGTCTGCAAATACTCTGCTCGGCACCAATGCCGAAGTGACCGCTCCTGATCTGCAATTCGCTACTGCGATCGGCGGAAATGCTTCTGTCTCGACGAGCAACACGATCGCGCTTGGCCGAAGTTCCGGTCAGGACACGGTCGAGATTCCGGGGGTATTGAATGTTGCCGCGCAGTACAATCTTGGCGGCACTCGTTTCATAAGCACCGCTGGGACTGGCAATCTGTTTGTCGGCACCTCAACGGGAAATGCCAATGTTGCAGGTCAATTCAACTCGTTCTTTGGCGAGAACGCCGGCGTCAACAGCAACGCAAATGGCAATTCATTTTTCGGTTCCAGTGCGGGGCGGGACACGGCCTCGGGTTTTTCAAACTCTTTCTTTGGCGCCAGTTCAGGCGTGTTGAATGTGGATGGCCAACGGAACTCTTTTTTTGGTTATCTTTCCGGCGCCTCCAATGCTTCGGGAAACAACAATTCATTCTTTGGCTCAAACTCCGGTACTGCTAATACAACGGGTTCTCTGAATGCCTTTTTCGGCTATCTGACCGGGGGCGCAAATACGACCGCAGCGGGAAATTCGTTCTTCGGCGCCCAGGCCGGGTTTAGTAACACTACCGGAACGGGCAACACATTTGTCGGAAACAATGCAGGATTTAACAATATTTCCGGTGGCGAGAACAGTTTCTTCGGGTCGGGTGCAGGAAACAATAACACCGCAAATCAGAACTCGTTTTTTGGAGCGTCGTCCGGGCTATCGAATACCAGCGGCACGCAAAACGCATTCTTCGGTTATCGGGCAGGAACAACAAACGCGACCGGTAATGCAAATGCGTTCTTTGGTTTTCAGTCAGGCTTTTTTAGCACCGGAAGCAATAATGCTTTCTTCGGAGCGTTCTCGGGCGGTGCCAACACATCCGGCAGTCAAAACGCATTCTTCGGTGGATTTTCCGGCGTCGGCACCACCAGCGGGAACGCCAACGCCGCATTTGGTTACGGAGCCGGAGGCGGAAATCAGTTCGGCAGCGGCAATGCATTTTTTGGCAGAAACGCGGGCTTGAATTCTAATGCTTCTGACAACTCTTTCTTTGGAACGGATGCCGGCGAGAACAATACAGTCAGCGGCAACTCTTTTTTTGGGAGGTCTGCGGGCCGAGCAAATACTTCAGGCGTTGGCAACTCATTTTTTGGATTCGAGGCAGGCTTGGCAAATACGAGCGCAGACAACAATTCGTTTTTTGGCAATCGTGCCGGAGCCAATAATCTTGCAAGCTCAAATTCGTTTTTCGGGTATCACTCCGGGCAGGTAAACACGCTTGGAGTTTCAAATTCCTTCTTTGGTTTTGAATCCGGCCAGGCAAATACAACCGGCGGAGGAAATATCTTTGTTGGTTATCAGGCAGGCCGATTGAATACCAGCGCAGAGGACAACGACTTCATCGGATATCGTGCTGGTCGCGACAATACGACTGGCGGCAATAACGTTTATATCGGGTCTGACTCTGGCCTTCAGAATAACGGCAACAACAACACCCTCGTTGGTTTTGCCTCGGGGTCTTTCATCACCGACGGCAGTAGCAACGCATTTTTCGGACAAGGCACGGGAACGAACAATACTACAGGTTTCGCAAACACCCTGATTGGCACGAATGCTGAGGTAACCGTCGGCAATCTGTCATTCGCAACGGCGATCGGCGGAAATGCTTCGGTCTCGACAAGCAATACGATCGCACTCGGTCGCAGCGGCGGCCAGGACACTGTGCGCGTTCCAGGCGATCTGTCTGTCACCGGCGCGATCACCGTGATTACTTTGGGTTCACCGGGAATATTGTCCTTGTGCCGAAATGTCAGTAGTGAGATCGCAACGTGTTCCTCATCGCTTCGTTACAAAACGAATATCAATCCTTTTGCTCCCGGGCTTTCGTTCATAGATCGGCTTCGACCGATCTCGTTCGATTGGAAAGACGGTGGTATGAAAGATGTCGGTTTCGGAGCAGAAGATGTCGCGAAGATCGACCCGCGATTTGTCACCTACAACGAACAAGGTGAGGTCGAAGGCGTAAAGTACGACCGCCTGAGCGTCGCGTTCGTCAACGCGTTCAAGGAGCAGCAAGCCCAGATCGAGACACAGCAAAAGAAGATCGAAGAGCAGCAAGAGCAAATCAAAGAGCTTAAACGACTCTTCTGTTTGCTAAAACCGGATGCGGGAGTATGCAAACAGATGTAATTGCACTTGGGCAATCTAAGTTGAATTGTGAATTGGGGTATGATATCAGAAAGAACTGGAAACGGAGTGAACAATGAAAATACAAGAGGCTAGATCGTTGACAAGGATAGCGGTGATATTTTTGCTTTCGGCCGTTGTCTCGGCTCAGTCGGGCGGGACTTTTTTGATCGAAAAAAGCGTGATCGCGGGCGGCGGAGGAACCTCGACGGGCGGAATATTCGGCCTGGACGGCACGATCGGACAGAACGTTGCCGGGACAAGTTCGTCGGGCGGTGTTTTTAGAGTGGACTCGGGCTTTTGGGCGAGCGCCGCTGCGCCTTCAACGATCAGCGGGACAATTACCTATGGTAACGCGATAGGCTCTCCAGCGCCGCCGCGCTTTGTCTCGAACGTAACGATTACCGGCGCTGGTTCGCCAAACGTATTCACTACGACCGGCCCGCCGGGAGCGACGGCCGGACAATATGCGCTCAGCGGTTTTGGCTCTGGTTCCTATACTGTCACGCCGACCAAGCCGGCCGGGCCGAACAGTGCCATAAGCTCATTTGATGCGGCGAGAGTCGCACAGGGCGTGAGCGCATCAGTGCCGTTCGTAAGCCAGAACCAGAGATTTGCAGCTGATGTGACAGGCAACGGTGTGGTCTCGTCGCAGGATGCAGGGAAGATCGCTCAGTTTGCGGCTGGGTTGCCGATCCAGGCACCAAATTTGACGAGTGAATGGAGGTTTTTTGTTACCGGCGCGCCGTCACCGCTCCCGACTCCGCCACAGACGTATAATGACAGCCGGACTTATGCATCGGTGACGGGCAACCTGACGGGTGAGGATTATGTAGCCATTCTGGTTGGCGATGTCACCGGCAACTGGAATCCTGCGATACATCCGAGAGCAGTGAGCAGTGGACAGTGGACAGTGGACAGTGAGGAAACAATGATCGCTGGGCCGGTGAAAGATATAACGGTTGAGTTGCCACACATGACGGCCTCGACGGACAAAGAGATCGTCATTCCGGTTAATGTCGAGGGAGCGGCGGATAAGGGAATCATTGCTTATGAGTTCGATCTCAGATATGACCCGACGGTTATCCAGCCTCAAGAGAAACCGGTTGATCTTGCGGGAACGGTAAGCCGCAGCCTGACGCCTGTGGTCAACGCCAGTGTGCCAGGACTCTTGCGAGTCGTAATGTACGGCCCGATGGCACTCACCGGCAACGGCATCCTTCTGAACCTGAAATTTAGAGCTGTTGGAGCACCGAGCTCGGTATCGCCGCTCAGATGGGAACGGATCATATTCAACGAAGGCGACCCAGGAGCGGCTGCATCTGACGGTCTAATAGAGATCTCGCAGTAAGGCGGTTGAATTGAACGCGGTTAGTTTCCTCTGCCGGTGAGTCTGCGAAACTCGGCGAGTCTTTTCAGATTTGCGGAATCGCCTTTTGTGTTTTCGCTTGAGGAAATGACTTCGTATTGCGTTCTGCATGCCTGATAAAACTCCTCGGCTTCGGTTGTTTTGCCGACCTTGAATTTTAAAGACATCCCGGCGCATTTCTGGGCTGCGATTTGGTTGGTGTCCTCTGCGAAGTGAAGGCGCAGAAGACCGAGCATTTCGTCAAAGAGCTGATCGGCGGCGAGGTACTTATCATTCGGAGCTGGCTGGGGAACATTGCGCAAAAACATGTCGTGAAACTCCGCTCTTTCATCGTCAGTAAGTCTGTGAAAATAATCTTCGAGCATAAATGGCAAATTCAGATTTTTCGGGTTCGTCGCCCTCATCATGACGATCGCGTCCGACAACATCTTCACCGCTTCTTCAGAACGGGGAGGCCCTGCCACCCAGTATAGATAAACCATATCTTTTGCTAATAGTTCATGCCAGTCGCCGTAGGCTAACCGGCGCAGTTCAAATGCTCGTTGGAAGTGTGCTTCTGCCTTTTCCCTGCCGCCGGGCTCTCCTCGAGTAAGATACGCATCGCCAAAGTGATGATGAAGCTCGGCTAAAACGTCCGGCTGGTCGGCGAATTCGGTATCGATCTTCGATGCCATGTCGTTGAGAGCGTCGATCACGCGGGCCTCGCCTTCGAAGCGATGGCCTTCGGCATACCAGCGTGGATTCGCGTATCGGATGATCTTCATCAAGAACCTGCTGACCTTCTCGGCCTTTTTCTGCTCCGACTTTGCATTGTCGGATTCGGCAACAGCGACTGCCGCATTCGCACGCGCGGCCCTCGTCTGCCACAAAGCGACCGAAATTCCGGCGACCAATGTTGCAACGATCAAAACGCCGGCGATCACGGCGATCTTTTTTCGTTTGTAAAATTTGTTAAGCCGATAAGCAAGAGTTGCAGGACGCGCCGTAACAGGCTCGCCGTCAATGTAACGCCAGATGTCTTCCGAAAGCTGTTTGACAGTGGAATAGCGATTTTCCGGTTCTTTGCTGATTGCTTTGAGAACAATGTTGTCAATGTCGCCCTTTAGACGCAATCGATCGATGGAAGTCGTAGTATGTGGACTCTGAGCCAGGCTTGGGGCCACCGGATCTTCTGCGGTTATCTCACGCAAAATATCGCCGCTTGATCGTCTCTTGAAATTGTAAGGATATGTTCCAGTCAGAAGTTTGAAAAGAACGATCCCAAGGCTATAAACGTCGGTCGAAGTCGTGATCCTGCCGCCGTCTATCTGTTCGGGACTGGCATATTCGGGCGTCATTGCTCCCAATATCGTCGTGCCGCTGGCAACGTCGTCAGCGGAATCCAGTGGTTTGGAAATGCCAAAATCAAGCAGCTTTGGAACTCCGTCGGAACTAACAAGGATGTTTGACGGTTTGATATCGCGATGAACGATCAGGTTCTGGTGAGCGTAACCGACAGCCTCACATGTCTTGTTAAAGAGTTTTAATCTTTCGGTGAGGCCCAGATCATTTTGATCGCAATAGCTATCTATAGGCAATCCATCGACGTATTCCATTACGATATATGGAATGCCGTCGTTCGTGGCGCCGGTGTCGTAAATTGTCGCGATGTTAGGGTGGATCAGTTTGGCAAGTATATCGATCTCGCGTTTAAATGATCTTCGCAGCCTTTCGACATTGAACTCTCTTTTTAGCAGTTTGATAGCGACCTGCTGATCGAACCTTTCATCGGAGCGCCGTGCGAGATAGACGGCGCCCATTCCGCCCAGGCCGAGTTCACGGATGATCTCATAAACGCCGACTAGCTGGCCGGCCGCCGAAGTTGCGACCTCCGGCTCGCTCGCAAAAAAATCCTGCGAAAAGCCGCTTGCCGATACCGACATGAAATCTCGCGCGTTCTCTTCAACGGCCAACAGCGATTCGATCTCACGACGTGTTTCAGATGTGATCGGAGCTTTATCGAGGAAGTCGTGCCGCTCGGAAAGGTCAAGTAATAAGACCTCGGCGAGGATGTCCTTGATATTGCGCCAATTTTCCGCGTGCATAAAGATTTGCGAGCCTGTCTTTAACATATGCGTAAATCCTGCGAGATAGCGGACAAAATAATCAGGCGTTCAGTTCTCGGTATAACCAAAGCCGAGCGGCTTCCCAATCGCGGCTGACGGTGCGCTCGGAAATATCAAGCGTTTCGGCAATTTCGCTGTTTGTCATTCCGCCAAAGAAACGCATTTCGACGATACGTGCCTGCTGCTCGTCCATTTTTTCAAGGCGTTCGAGCGCATCATTGAGCACCAGCAGTGAATCGGCGCGTTCCTCGACCGGTATTTGCACCTCGTCTAGCGAAAAATGGATCGGATGCTTGCCCCGCTTATCCGTGGCGTGCTGCCTTGCATGATCGATGAGAATCTGCCTCATCAGTCGCGAGGCAATACCATAAAAATGACTGCGGTTTTGCCATTCGATGCCAGTCTGCCGGCCTAGTTTTAAAAAAGCCTCGTGAACAAGCGCGGTCGGCTGCAGAGTGTGATTGCCGCGCTCGCCCAACATCATGATCCGGGCCTGCCGACGCAGCTCATCATATACAAACGGCAAAAGTTTCTCTCCCGCATTCTCATCACCGTTATTCCATTCCTGCAAAATGCGGGTGATGTCGGGCGGTTGCACATCGCTCATAACAAATACACTTCAGAATCGTTTCATCGTTGATTTTACCGCCTTTTAACGCGGAATGGAATTTATTTCAGATTTTTGGCGACCCGGCGGCCTTTTCAACGCATATACAGTTACGAAACCCTGGAAAAGTTGCAATCGAAATTTTTTGCGGAGGAAAATATGCGGTCTATAGCACGTTACTTTTTACATCTTAGTCGTTGTATATAGTCCGATTACGATAGACGGTGACGGCGTGCTTCTGAATCTCAAGTTCACTGCAGTCGGAGTACCGGGCTGGGTTTCACCGCTTATATGGGAACGAATTATGTTCAACGAAGGCGACCCTGGCGTGAGCGTAACTGACGGATTGATAGAGATCATGACAGTAGCCGATTAAAACTGTCAAAAATCTCTCCCACCCAAGCAATGGCGATACACTAGGATCGGACGTGTCGCCATTGCTTGCGTTTTACGCCCGTCTTCTACTTGTCGAATCTCTTTAGAAGTTTCACTATTACTACTGTGATCGAACTTGATACATCGATTTGCAGTCATTTTGAAACCGCTTCGTCACGCGAATGGCTCGAGACGAACGGCATTGGCGGTTATGCTTCGTCGAGTATTTCGAGCGCCAATACGCGCCGCTATCACGGGCTGTTGGTGGCCGCGACAAGGCCGCCGCTCGGCCGCATGGTTCTGCTTTCAAAATTTGAAGAGACAGTCTTAATTGACGGTGAACGCTACGAATTATCGTGCAATCAGTATCCTGGAAAAATTCACCCTGAGGGTTATAAATTCCTGACCCGATTTAGACTGGATCCATTTCCAGTGTGGACATACAACCTTGCCGACTTGGAGATCGAAAAAAAGCTCTTCATGGTTCATGGGGAAAATACAACCGTTGTTTGCTGGTCGGTCAAAGATCGAAAAAAAGCCGGCTCAAAGCAAATCGAACTGGAATTAAACCCCTTACTTGCTTTTCGCGACCATCATCATCTCCGCCGCGAGGATGCAGATTTTAGCCGCGATTACGCCGTGACGGGAAATTTGGTTTCCGTCGCGCCTTACGTCGAAATGCCAAGGCTTTACCTCGCCAATAATGCGGGTTCTATCGAGCCGCGGGGTCATTGGTATAGAAATTTTGAATACGCGACCGAGCGGGAACGCGGCTTTGATTTTAGCGAGGACCTGTTTCAACCGTTCAGCATGCGTTTTGATCTTGCGGTTGACGCTTTAGTAGTTGCATCGACCGAGCCAAAGCAGATCACCGACACGAAAGCATTTGAAAAGTCAGAAATTTCGCGCCGGGCAAAATTAATTAAAGCATCCGGCGTGACTGACGAATTTGAAAGGCAACTCGTCCTCGCGGCGGATCAATTCATAGTTTCGCGCGGCAAGGGTAAGGCGGTGATCGCAGGCTACCCGTGGTTTTCGGATTGGGGCCGCGACGCGATGATCGCACTTAATGGCCTGACGCTTGCTACAAACCGCACTGACATTGCAAAGAGCATTCTACTCGAATTTTCCAAACACATTTCCGAGGGAATGCTTCCGAACAGGTTTCCCGATGTGGGCGAAGTTCCTGAGTACAATACTGTTGATGCAACACTCTGGTTTTTTGAGGCGGTCCGCGCTTACGCCGACAAAACAGGTGATTACGAGTTTGTCGAGGAAAAACTTTATGACAAATTGGCCAACATTATTGATTGGCATGTTCGCGGCACTCGATATCGGATTCACGTTGATATGGACGGCCTCATTTACGCGGGTGAAGAGGGTGTTCAACTGACGTGGATGGATGCGAAGATCGGTGATTGGGTCGTCACGCCGCGAACCGGCAAGGCGGTCGAGATACAGGCTCTCTGGTATAACGCGCTTTGCAGTATGGCCGATCTGGCTGCAAAATTTTCCAAGCCAGACGATCAAACAAATTTTTTAAGGATGGCCGTCAAGGCCAAGACCAGCTTTAACAAACTATTCTGGAACAAAAAGGAAGAATGTCTGTTCGACGTTGTCAATGACGAGGGAACCGACGCGTCGGTTAGGCCGAATCAAATTTTCGCGGTCAGCCTGCTGTATACAATGCTTAGCTCCGCAAAGGCACGCAAGGTCGTTGACAAGGTCGAGGCCGAGCTTCTCACGCCGTACGGCCTTCGGTCTTTGTCACCAAAAGACCACCGTTACACACCGATTTACATAGGGTCACCATTCGATCGTGATGCAGCATATCATCAAGGGACGGTCTGGGGATGGCTTATTGGGAGCTATGTTGATGCTCACCGAAAGGTTCACTCAAAAGACCCCAAGCTTCACGATAAAGTCAACGAGATCATCGCGGGTTTCAAAGCTCACCTAACCGAATCAATGATTGGCCAAATATCCGAGATCTTCGACGCTGATCCGCCGCACACAGCTCGCGGCTGCGCCGCCCAGGCGTGGAGCGTTGCAGAACTTTTGCGTGTAAGTTCTGCCCTTTAAGAAGCTCTCTCTTCGAACAATCCTTTACATCCCGATTATTCTTATCTACAATTTTCAAATACTTTCGATCAAAACGATTTAGACGCTCGTCGTATACTCCGTCCTAAGAATATTATGGAAGACGAATCGGAAAACGGAACTGCTCGCGAAGACGTAACGCGAAGTTTTTTTGAGTCAACCACCATTGATTTTGAAAAGCCCGATGCGCTGGTTGGCCAAAGCCTTGACGGGCGGTTTTTGATCGAAAAGAATCTTACCGATACCGGTGCTGAAGAGGGCGGCTTTGGGCTTGTTTACCTTGCGACCGACCTCAAGTTATTGGGTAAAAAAGTTGTCGTCAAGATCCTTCGGGAAACAATACTTCAGCACGCGGATCTAACTCGTAAATTTCTCCACGAAAAAGAAGCACTTGTAAGACTCGATCATCCCGGCATTGTGCGGATTCTTGATTCCGGCACGCTCTCCGACGGCAATCCGTTTATGGTGATGGAGTATATAGAGGGCCAGTCCCTGCGAAAGAAACTTCAAAACAGGAAACAACTGCCGTTCGACTTTGCGGCTCATCTGATCGAATCGATAACTGATGCTTTGGCCGCGGCACATTCGAAGAATATCCTTCATCGTGACGTCAAACCCGAGAATATCATGCTTACACCGCAGGAATACGGTTACGATCGCGTACGGCTGATTGACTTCGGTATCGCTCGAGTTGGCGACTCACAACTTGCGCCCGCTACGGAGGTATCACGTGCCATCGGAACGGTTTTGTATATTGCGCCGGAACAGCTCATAGGCAGTCCCAACATAACTCCGACGGTTGATATTTTTGCATCAGCGATCGTCTTTTATGAGATCATTACTGGTGAACTGCCATTCAAACCTAAATCTATTGCCGAGATGTATCAGCTGGAAAAGGATGGTGCTGTAGTCCCGCCGAGCGAACTCCGTCCGGATCTGCCCCGCGAGGCGGAAAGGGTCATCATGTCCGCCCTCGAATTTGAGCCGGAAAAAAGGCCTCAAAATGCCAGAATTTTCGGACAGTACCTTGCGACTGAGTTGCGAAAGAACAGTGAAGGAGTCACCGACGAATTTTACGCCTCGGTTAAAACCGAATGGGCGGCGCTGAGAGAGTTGTCGCTGCCTCCAGGCTCGGATAATTTCAGTGTCGCGACACAGGTTATTCAGTATGCCCCTGACAAAAAATCATTCCCGTGGGTGAAATGGATGTTGGCGGCGTTGCTCATCATCGTCGGGATTTCGATTCCCACAGGTTTCGTGCTTTGGAATTTTCCTGATCCCGACGTCAATAAACCCATTCAAGCCTCAGTCCCGCCAGACTCTGGCGTCCCACACGAGCTTTACTATTCGCTGACGGTGCAGAAGATGCGGTTTGGAAAAAAGTTCGAAGAGCCGTTTCAGGAGACGGGGCGCCTGGTCTTTGAGACAGGCTGGAAATTCAATATCAACTTTCAGCCCGACGCGGATGGTTATATGTATGTTTATAACGAAGGAAAAGACGAAATGGGTAATAGAGTTTATTCGCTTCTATTTCCTACGCCTACTGTCAATAATGGATCTGCCATGGTTACTGCCGGACAGCAGATTTCAACGAAACAAAACACCTTCACCGGCGGCAAGGGGACCGAAATAATGTGGATGATCTGGGCTAAAGACCGGCAGGATAATTTGGAGGCCACTGTCAGATCGGCATTTCTGTCGTCCGATGGGACGTTCACTGACACTGCCAGCCCTGTTTTGCTGCAAAACTTTTTGGAAAAATACCGCGACGCAAAGTCCGAATCAATAAAAGATTCAGCAAATCAGCGAACCGTCGTTAAGGCTCAGGGCGATGTCATCACTCACCGTTTTGAACTCGAACACCAATAGCCCCACTTGTTTGTAAAAGGCCAAAAGCTGTGCCATACTAATCCCGCATTTACATATTCACAGAAGCTATTAGAGGAACACTTTTTTAGCGCTTCATTCTTGGGATTGATAGCCGGACTTATTCATATAGTCTTGTCTTTATTATTAATCTGTTCCCGGTTAGTCCGAATCTTTTTCGAGGATGAACTTTAATATGCATACGATCAAACGATCGCAGTGGCGTCGGTTATCGCTCTGCGCGATTAGGACACTCTCTTTCTTTAAATGTGGGAACCAAATCCACCCTTTAGGAGTTCTTTTCATTTCCTTGTTGCTTCTCGTTACCGGCGCCGTGGCGCAGGATACCGTGACTGGTGCGTTTCAAGGCGATGTCAGCAACAATCGAACGGGCGATTCGATAGCGGGCGCGGCTGTGCAGATCACAAACGTGCAAACCGGCATTGTCTATAACCTAACCACGGATGCAAAAGGGCGATTTTACCAAGGCCTTCTTGCTCCGGGTTCATACGATATAGCGGTTACGGTCGCGGGATTCAAACCCAGATTGCTCCGACGTGAAATAAAAGTCTCGCTGACAGGTGAGGTAGTCCCCGTGCCGGTTTCACTCGAACCGGAAACTGTGCCGACGACGCAGCCGGCGGTCCTAGAGCAGCCCGACAACATCCGTGTCGAGATAAATACAACGGATCCCAGGCGCGGCGATTCGACCAAAAAAGAAGAGATAACAAAAATCCCGATCGGTTCAAGCACCATTACACGGAGCTTTGACGAATTGGCTCTGCTGCTGCCCGGCGTCGCGCCGCCGCCGCAGACCATCGGCGACGTTGCCGGTCCTGGTGTAGGTCCGGGCGTCGGCTCGGCAGGACAGTTTGCGGTCAACGGGCTTCGTTCCCGCGCAAATAATTTCACAGTTGACGGCTCGGATAACAATGATGAGGATATCGGTGTTCGACGGCAGGGTTTTGTCGCATTCATTCCGCAGCCGATCGAGTCGATCCAGGAATTTCAGATAACCACGCTGCTCGCTCCGGCCCAGTTTGGCCGTAACCTTGGTGCGCAGGTAAACGCCGTTTCGCGTGCCGGAGGTAATAAGAGTAGCGGCTCGCTTTATGGCGTTTTTAACTCAAGTCAGCTCAATGCAAGAAATTTTTTTGACACAACCAACGGCAGTGACACATTTGCGGTCCGGTCTGCATCGGGCCAGGCAGTTCTTCTGGACGGACAACCGCTAATAGTTGGCAATCAAAGCGGCGGGAAAGATCCATTTACTTTTGGACAAGGCGGCGGAGTTCTCGGCGGAGCGTTAAAAGAAAATCGTCTGTTTTATTTTGTGTCGGGCGAGTATCAAAAGATCAACGCCGTGCGGGAAAAAAGCTTTGCCGTGCCGACGGTTGAGCAACGCGGGGCATTTGGCACCGGCGCGAGCGGTATCTTCCAAAATTTTTTCAATACTGCGCCGATTCGATCAACGCCAGTCAACGAGCGAACTGCGTCTATTTTCAGTTTGTTCCCATTTCCAAATGATCCGGCAGGAGTTTATGGAACAAACACTTTTACTCAAACACTTCCCGCATCGGGACACGGCGTGATTTTATCGGGCAGGCTCGATAATAACTTCGAGATCGGCGGACGTCAGCAAACGTTGACCGCGCGATATAATTTTACTGATGACGAAAAAAATATACCGTCGGTAAATGAAGCCCTTTTTTCGACCGTCCTTTCAAAGATACGGACAAACAATTTGTCAATATTTCTAAACAGTGAACTGAGCCCGGCAGCGTCAGGAAGCAGTTTATTTAATCAGGTGCGTTTTTCGTTCGGACGAACACGTTTGAAGTTCGCTGAGGTTCGAGACACCGGATTCCTGATCCCGAGTAATGATTTTCCCAACATTCCATTTCTGCTGAATGCCCCTTATCTGTTCAATACGACTTTGCCGCCTGGTCCCGGACAGCCGAACACTGGCAACGTGACATACATTGCCGCTTCTCCTCGTGTTCCGTCCGTACACCCTTCGGTCGAACAGCAGATCGGGCCGGTCGGACAGGTTGTGATCGCAGGGTTTAGCCCGCTTGGGGTTGATGTTTACAACTTTCCTCAAACCCGTGTTAACAATACATTTCAACTTGCCGACGAGCTAACCTGGCGATTAACCAGCCATACGTTTGTTTTCGGTGCGGACACGAGGCGTACCGATCTCAACAGCGATCTGCCCCGCCTCGCGCGTCCGCTCATTTCTTTTAACGGCACTCCGCGATTAACTCAGCGGGGTACCGGGACTTGTCAAAACGGAGGCATCGGAAATTTTTGCTTTCTTGCGGCGAACGACCCGACGCGCATTATCCGACCTGAAGACCTCGTCAGTCTGGGTGCCGCCAGCAGTTCACTGTTGACATTCAATGTTGACCGGCCCGATACAAAGGTGAACCTGCGTTACTATCAGCTAAATTTCTACGGCCAGGACACTTGGCGAATTTCACCGGAATTATCATTGTCGTTCGGGCTGCGCTACGAATTTAACACGCCTGTCAAAGAGATCAATGGCTTGATCGAGCAGACATTCTCCGATTCCCGGCTCGATCTTGCACCCGGCTTGCGGACATTTATAGATGGCCGCACGCGGCTTTATGAGCCCGATCACAATAATTTTGCGCCGCGCGTTGGCGTTGCATGGTCTCCTCAAATTTTTGGCGGAAATCGCGTCAGCGTTTTCCGTGCCGG
>CAZUEI010000012.1:0-15633 GCA_964618985.1 uncultured Chloracidobacterium sp. | reverse complement strand
CCCAGCTTCGTTTACCGACGAGAAGGCCGAGGCCGGCTTCGCGGAACATATACGGGAAAATATCGCCGTCCGACGCTGAGTTCTCATTTAGAAGTGCGATCATCGGCCCCATAAACGCTCCGTCGGGATATGTAGTTGCTTCCTGATTGCCGGTTGAAAAATTGAAACCGAGAACTTTACGGCTGAGGCGTTCGATCAGCATACGCGAGACATTTCCGCCGCCGTTCGCTCTTGCATCAATGACCAAACCTTCCTTGTTAAGCTGCGGATAATACCATTTGATAAATTCGCGTATGCCCGGCGCTCCCATGTCGGGAATGTGCAAATAACCGAGCCGTCCGTTCGACATTTGATCGACGCGGCGGCGGTTGTTTTCGACCCAATCGAGATAGATCAGATCTTCCTCACTATTGATCGGGCGAAATGTAAGGTTCCTTGCGCCGGTTGATGTTGGTGCGTTGTTTACGGTAAGAGTAACGGTCGAATCGGCTTTGCCGCGAAGATAAGAATAGATATCTTTTTCGGTGGTGACGTTCTCGCCGTTTATTGCTAAAACGTAATCGCCGACTTTTGCTTCGCTTCCGACCTCGGTCAGAGGCGAACGGTAAATATCCTCTTCGTTTTGCCCGCCAAAAATTTTACTGATCTTGTAACGTTCCGCCGTTTTGTCCGCTTCAAATCGCGCTCCCGGCAACGCCACGCGGACGCGCGGCGGAAGATTAAAGTCGCCGCCGTCAACGTATGCGTGCTGGACGGTCAATTCAGAAGACATTTCTGAAATGATGTAGTTCAGATCGGAACGATGAGCGACGTAGGGCAGCCACTTCTTGTAGTCTTCGCGGATTCTTACCCAATCAAAGCCGTGCATATTAGCGGCGTAAAACCAATCGCGGTAACGCCGCCAGGACTCGTTGAATATTTGATTCCATTCTGCTGCCGGATCGATCTCGGCGATCAACCCCGCAGTCGAAACGGCCTTTTTTGTCTTGTCGCCATTCGGGTTGGCGTCAAGGATCGAAAAACCGCCTTGCGCTCCTGCAAGAATCTTCATTCCATCTGCCGAGATCGTATATCCGCCGCCGGGCTGCAGCAGGGTGGTTTCTTTCCGGTCTTTGAGCGAATAGATGCGAAGCGATCCCTGGATCTCAGCCTGGCGGCCGTAGTAAAAAGGCGGCTGGACTGCGTAGATAAGATGTCCTTTGTTTACTGAAAGGCCACCGTAATTATCAGCCGGTAGCGGGACTTTAACAACGCGTTTTTCAATTCCTTCAAAATTGATAACTTCGGGGATTTCCGGTTTTGGCGCAGGCGCTCCGGCAGGTGCGGCCGGCGGCGTATCTTTTTTCTCTTCAGTGATCGTTACTTCGTCATTTTCGTAAGGGAACGGGTTTTTCCCGGCCGTCTGCAGGGCGAGCGAGTAGATCTGTGTCGCCCGATTGGTTGCATAATTAAACTCCGCACCGGAAATTAACGGAGCATATTCGCGGTCGCTTAGGAAATAAAGATAATTTCCACTCGGATCAAACGCGGGGCTTCTTGAGCCGAACATCTCAGGCGTCACGCGTGTGCTCTTGTTGTCAGCCGCGCTCCAGATGTAGATCGCCGAGAAACGGTTCGGGCTCTGCATCGCGTAGGCAAGAAAGTTCCCTTTCGGCGACCAGTCGTAACTGCGGATCTGGCCGTTCGGGGCATCTGCAATTATTTGAAGTTGTTTTGTCGCAACGGTAACGACAAAAACTTTGCCATCTTTGTCGCTAAAGACGATCTTCTTTCCGTCGGGCGACCAAGACGTTCCGTATCTCTGTCCATTGCCGCCAGTCGTGAGTTGTTGAGCAGGCGACGAGCCGTCCTGCGCGACTGTCCAGATCTCTTCCTCGCCGCTTTTGTCTGAAATATAGGCAACTGTTTTTCCATCAGGCGACCATGCCGGAAAACGATCATTAGCATCCGATGATCTTGTGAGATTTCTGACTCCGCCTTTTTCTATGGGTGCCGTAAAAATATCACCGCGAGCCGAAAACAATGCACGCTCGCCTTTAGGGCTTAATCCGTAACTTCCGATCAGATTTCCGACAGACGCCTGTCGCTTGCGCTTGTTTACACCGTCATCCGGCACGGTGATCGATAGCTTTGTTGTTTTTTTCGAGCCGACGGCCATGATCTCCAGTTCGCCGTCACGCTCATAGATGATGTTGTTCTGATTATCGGAACTTGGCCAGCGAATATCCCAATCGCGATTTTTTGTGATCTGTGAAGTTTTTGCGCTCGATGTGTCGTAAGCGTAAAGATTGAACTTGCCGTCCTTATCGGAGTTATAAAAGATCGTGCCGCCGATCCACATCGCATCGCGGCAGGCGCGAGGGTTGTCTGAGATCAACTTAACATCGCTGCTTGCAAGGTCATAGATATAAAGCTTGTTTGCCTGTCCGCCGCTGTAACGTTTTTCGGGGCGAAAATCCCTGAATCGCGGCGAATAGACCATTTTCGCTCCATCAGGCGAAAAATCGCCCGAACCTGCTTCCGGCATCGGCAGCACTTCGGCCGGGCCGCCCTGCGGAGAGACAGTGTAAAGCCGCGTTATCGGCAAAGCCCAGGAATCTCTTTGGCTGCGGAAAAATATCTTGCCGTCCTTAGTCCACCCATGAACCTGATTGTCATAGCCCCAACGCGGAGCCAGCGGCCCCTTTGACGGGTAAAATGTCAGCTGTTTTGGCTCGCCGCCGCCGGACGGAATAACGTAAACCTGCTCGTCGCCGTCGTATTGTCCTGTGAACGCAATCCATTTGCCGTCAGGCGAAAATTTGGCATAAGTCTCGACGCCCGGATGAGCAGTTAGCCGTATCGCAGTTCCGCCGCTGGTTGAAGTTGTCCAGAGGTCACCGCCATAAGTGAAAACAACACGGTCGCCGTGGATATCCGGGAAACGCAAAAGCTTGGTTTGCGCCTGAGAGCAAAGCACAAGCATGAAAACAGCCACGATGGCTGGCAGTATTCGGTTTAACATTAAGATTCCTCCGTCAAAGGTAATGGCAAGAGTGTAACGCAATAGTTTACGTTAGAAAAGTTAAGCGGTTTAATTCTTTTACTGTATTGCGTACAACTAATTTCGTCGCTTTTTCTTCAAATGAGTGTTATTCTTTTCGAAGGCAAAGTGCCTGTCGCGTAGTAAATCCAGGAGCAATTAGTTGTGAAACAAACCGTTATTCTTTCGTCGTGTCTGGCCGCAATGATGTTATTGTCGGCCGCGACATTTGCCCAAACCTCGCCCGCCACGGCAAAGACCGATACCAAAAGTGCGGAAACGTTAGCTCAGAACGGCAAGCCGGCAAAGGACGCGACCGTTCAGGTTATCAAAAACGATATCAACGAGGCACTCTCTGTGATAGAAAGCGGCCATTTTGACGGTAAGGATCTAGATTATAACGATCTTTTCAAAACGACGATCGACACGATGCTTCACACGCTCGACCCGCATTCGAACTATTTCGACGCCAGGGATAATGAGCAGTTTCGCACCGAGCAGAATTCTGAGTATTACGGCATCGGAGCCACGATCGGGGACCTCAGCGATCCTGACGGTAAGGTCATCGCTACATATATCAAAGCAACATTTCCCGGGGCGCCGGCGAATACCGCGGGCTTAAGATATGGCGACAAGATAATCACCTTCAGCGGCCAGCGGGCTTTGCCTGACGGCAAATTGGTCGAAGTGAAAGATGTGTCAATGCTGGGAAAGGCTTATAGTGAGGTTCGCTCATACCTTCGCGGCACAAAAGGAACGACCATACATTTAACTGTAGAGCGAGCGAATACTGGTAAGCAGGAAACTTACTCGATCACTCGCGGAGCGGTTTCACAGCCGTCGATCAGTGAGGTTTATATGATCCGTCCCGGCATCGGTTACTTTGCCATGCGTGGCGGTTTTAGCAAGACGACCTATAGCGAATTCGTCAAAGGGATGATGTTCCTCAGATCTCAGGGCATGAGACAGTTGATACTTGACCTTCGCGACAACGGCGGGGGACTCGTCCAGCAGGCTTATAACGTGGCGAGAGTGTTTCTCTCTGATGGGCAGACAGTGTTCACCCAGAAAGGACGTGTCGAAGGCGTAACCCAGACATATCGTTCCGATAATCCTTACCCCGACCGCTCGCCGATCGTTATGCTTGTCAATCGCGGCACGGCTTCTGCCTCCGAGATACTTGCCGGTGCATTGCAGGATCACGACCGGGCATTGATAGTCGGCGAAAATACATTCGGCAAGGGGATCGTTCAAAACCCGTTTCAGGATGTTGGTTACGATTCGATGCTGCTGCTCGCGATCGCAAAATACCAAACGCCCTCTGGGCGCGTTATTCAGCGCGATTACTCGAACGGCGACCTTTACAACTACTATACCGATGGCGGAAGTTTTCGCGATGAAGGTGCCGACGGAACAAGGCCAAAAGGCTCTGCAAGCAAGACCGATACGGGACGCGAAGTTTACAGCGGTGGAGGCATCAACCCGGACATTGTTATCAAGCCGAGAACTATACCGATCGAGAGAGCCCGCATTCAACAAAAGATCGCAAGCCCCGTGTTTGCGTTCGCACTTGACTTAGTTAACGGACGAATTAACGGGTTTAAAGATTATATGATCAAGAAGCCGGTTGCTTACGATTACGACATCAAAGGGACGGATTTTGCTGTAACCACAAGTCTTTTTCAGAAATTCAAACAGTTCTCGACGGAAAGATACAAGATCCCGGCGACACAGATAGATGCCGAACGCGAATTCGTCGAGCGCACCCTGCGCTCCGAACTCGTCACAGCCGCTTACGGCTCGCAGACGTCATTTCAGGTCTTCAACGAATACGATAACCAACTTCTCAAAGCCATTGACCTGCTCCCGCAGGCAAAACAACTTGCGATCCAAAGCGAGAAAGCAAAATCGACGGTTTCAGGAGAATGAAAAACGGAATATTAATTTAACAGTGTGTATTTTGTTCTAAGAAAAATGGCCGAATTTATTCGGCCATTAACGTTTTAAAACAACCAGCGGATAAGGTAGTACGCGCCAAAGCCGAGACCCGTCAGAATTAAAAGCAACGCAATGATCAGTCCGGCGATGACGAGCTTGAATTTTGCGTAACGCTTTTCATCGGGTGGCGAAAGCTGGTTTTGCGGAAAATATGGTGGCGGGCGGTTTAGCATAAAATATTAGAAATAAGATATGAGAATGAGAACTTCTGTTATTATCAAACATTTCCGTACATCTATCAATGTCGGCTCCTTGTTGACACCTCTCATATCTAATATCTCATTTCTTAACTATCTTGGAAGCGGCTGCTGCAAATTTGCGAGGCCATACGACAAAACCGTGACGACGGAAGCGACTTCGGCGATCTCGTTTGGGACGATCTTGTCGAATGTGTCGGCAGCGGTGTGGTGATAGTTAAAGTATGTCCGCTGGTCGAACCACGGCGCGAACGATGGGACTCCTTTTGTCGTGAGCGGTCCGATATCCGAGCCGACGCCAGCCTGTATTTGCGACAGCCCAGCTCCCTGCTCGCTGAGCACGTTTGAAATGGGTCTAAGATACGCTAACGCTTCCTGCTTTCCGGCGAAATAAAAACCAAGGGGATGAGAGGCTCCGAGATCTGCCTCTATGGCGGCGAAGTGGTTAGCAATGTTCGTCTCCTGTTCTCTGGCATAAGCCTCAGCGCCGCGTCCGCCGTTTTCCTCGTTCATCCACGCGATAAAGCGGATCGTGCGTTTTGGTCTGAGGCCAAGTGATTTGATCAGGTAAGGCACCGCCATCGAGACGGCGACGCCCGCTCCGTCATCGAGCGCACCCGTCCCGAGATCCCACGAATCGAGATGCCCCGAAACGATGACGACCTCGTTCGCCTTTTCGCTTCCCTTTAGATCGGCGATGACGTTGTAGCTGACTGCATCCGGCAATGTCTGCGGCGTCAGCCTTAGTTTGATACGGACTTTTCCCATTTTGGCGAGCCAAGCAATTGTTTCAGCGTCTTCATACGTTATGGCTGCGCCGGGAATTTTTGTTACGCCGTCCGTGTACCCCATTACACCTGTGTGCGGGAGGCGATTTTGTGCTCCGCCGGCGCTGCGAACCAGAACGGCGACTGCTCCTAGTCGTGCCGCCGCCATTGCACCGCCAAAACGATAAGCGACGGCCGCTCCGTAAGCAGGGCCGCCAAACCCCGCTGCCTGCATCTCGCGGTCGAATTTGTAATTAAAAAGCACGATCTTCCCTTCTATCTTTTCACGCCCAAGAGCGTTCAGCTCGTTGAAATCTTTAACGACAACAATGTCCGCCGTTATGCCATCGGTCGGTGTCGCAATGCTGCCGCCGAGCGCACATAGCACCACCTTTTGCGTCGTGCCGGGCGCCATACCGTGATATTCGACAAGTTCGCCGTTCTCTTCACCACGAACCCAGTGCGGCACCATTATCTTTTGCAGGCGAACGTCGAGTCCGAGTTTGCGCATTTCGGAGGCGACATACTGGACAGCTTGTTCCGCCTGGGCGGAACCCGACAGGCGAGGGCCGATGTTGTTTGAAAGATAACCGGCCTGTTTATAGGCATAGTCACTCGCGATGGCGGCCTTTTGCAGCTTGGAGAGTTCAGCCAAAGTGGCCGCCGAATAAAGCTCGGGTGTTGGCGATGCTGTTTGTCCAAAGCCGGAGACGGCAGCGAAAATAAATACAAGAAAAAAAAAGTATGACTTCATAATTTCATCTTATCCGAGACGGTTCACGACTTCCAATATTCTGTGCGATAATAGACGCGATTCGATAAAAATTCTAATAGCAGGAACATTTATGAAACGCATATTTTCGATATTTGGTTTTGTTTTGTTAGCGGCTTTTGCAATTTCGGCGCAGCTAACCTTTAACGTCAATGATCTTCTGGGTGTAAAACGCGTTGGCGATCCACAGCTTTCGCCCGACGGCAAAACTGTCGCCTACACTGTCGGCGTCGTTAATAAGGACGCAAACAGGGTCGTCAATCAGATCTGGACGATGAACACTGACGGTACAAAACAACGACAGATCACAAGCAACCCTTCGTCGAGTGCAAGCCCACGATGGTCACCCGACGGAAAATGGATCGCATTTACCACTGGCGGCCAGATATGGACAATGAAACCGGACGGCGACGATAGGAAACAAGTCACGACGATCTCAACCGGCGCCGGCCAGCCCGTTTGGTCGCCCGATGGCAAATGGATCGCATTTGTGTCCGATGTTTACCCGGAATGCGCGAACGATGATTGCAACAAAAACGCTGACGAAAGTGTGGACAAAAGCAAAATGAAGGCTCACGTTACCGAACGTTTGCTTTTCAAACACTGGGTCGAATGGCGTGACCGAAAGCGGACACATGTGTTTGTCGTTCCCGCACAAGGAGGTAGTGCCCGCGATATAACGCCGGGCGATTTTGATTCGCCCCCGTATGCGGCTGCTTCTGGTGTCGATTACGCATTTTCGCCGGATGGTTCGAGCATCGTGTATCTCAGAAATCCTGATAAGGTCGAGGCGACTTCAACTAATAGCGATATTTACATTCAGCCGCTTGCCGGAGGTTCAGCAAAACATGTTACTGCCGGAATGAAAGGCTATGACGCTTCGCCGGTTTACACGCCGGATGGAAAATATCTGCTTTTCCGTTCGCAGGCGACGGCGACATTTGAGGCCGACCGCTGGCGGATCATGCGTTACAACCCGCAAAGCGGCGAGATCGTTGAACTCACAAGAGGCTTCGATCAGCAGGTTGACGAAATGGTTGTCTCCTCTGACAGCAAGACGATCTATTTTACTGCCGGAGAACGCGGCAAGGAGCCAATTTTCAGTGTGCCGGTCGAGCCAGATTTCCGTTTGAGGATCGCGACACATGTGAAGAAAGTTGCCGGCGGAGTCTTTGCGAGCAATCTGAACATTTCCGCCGACGGCAAGACGCTCGTTTTTGCGGCGAGTTCAATAGCGGCTCCGGCTGAGATCATGAAAGTGAACACTGACGGCGGCGGCTTGATGGCGTTAACAACGACCAATGCCTCCGGCCTCGCTTCTTTTGCTTTACAAAAGGCCGAAGAAATGGATTGGAAAGGCGGTTTGGGACAAAACATCCACGGCTTTCTTCTAAAACCTTCTAAATTCGACCCTGCAAAAAAATATCCGCTCATCGTTCTTATTCACGGAGGGCCGCAGGGTGCTTGGGGGGATAGTTGGGGCTACCGCTGGAACCCGCAGATCTTTGCAAATCAGGGTTACGTCGTCTTTATGCCGAATCCGCGAGGTTCGACCGGTTACGGGCAAAGATTTGTCAACGAGATCTCGGGCGATTGGGGCGGCAAGGCATACACCGACATTATGAACGGCGTTGCCGAAGTTACTAAAAAGCCTTTTATCGACAAAACACGCATTGGCGCTGCAGGAGCAAGTTATGGCGGTTATATGGTTGATTGGCTGCTCGGACATAATAACGATCCGAGATTCAAATTCAAGGCGTTCGTTTCGCATGCCGGTGTTTATAACCTCGAAAGCATGGCCACCGCGACCGAAGAATTGTGGTTCGTGAATTGGGAA
This sequence comes from uncultured Chloracidobacterium sp., assembly GCA_964618985.1. Lineage (GTDB taxonomy): Bacteria > Acidobacteriota > Blastocatellia > Pyrinomonadales > Pyrinomonadaceae > OLB17. The sequence continues at coordinate 7,040 of CAZUEI010000012.1, read as the reverse complement.
TTCAAAGGCTACCCATGGCAGAACCGAACGCAATATGAACGCTGGTCGCCAAACAGATTTGCAGCGAACTTTGCGACGCCGACTTTGGTAACTGCCGGCGAGCTTGATTATAGAGTGCCTTACGATCAGAGCCTGCAGCTTTATACGACCTTGCAGCTCAAAGGGGTCGATTCAAAGCTCATCATGTTTCCCGACGAAGGCCATTGGATCCTGAAACCGCAAAATTCTGAGTTTTGGTATAACAACGTGATGGATTGGTTCAAGAAGTACCTCAAACCGTAATTGAGAGATTTCTCGCTTAAAAACTGATGTTAAAAAAAGAACCGCTGATGGCTCAGCGGCTCTTTTCTCTTTGAGAAGACCGGATGTCTGCTTCCGATATTGACAGTTAGTAAGCTCTGGAAGCTACAATCGAAAATCTCAGCCTTACGGCAAAATCTCTATTTGTTACTTCTTTGCCACACCTACGAGGTTAGCTGCCGGGCTAGGAACGAAAGATTATCCCCGCGTCTTATTGCGAGACGCTTCGCCCCGTTTTAGCGAAGGATCGCTAAAATTTGGTTCCCCCGCGTCGATCCACTGCGGATCGGCTTCGGTGATCAACTTGTCAACAATTGAATAATAGCAACAATCTTTTTTGATTTCAAGAGTTTTATGCGGAAAATGAAGATTTTTTCATTACAAAGACACGAAGCGCACAAAAATCGTCAGCGAGCGGGATAAAATTGATATAAAAGCAGATACACGATCACACCCGTGACAGAAACATACAGCCAAACGGGGAAAACCAGCCGTGCGATCTTTTTGTGCTGTTCGTATCGGCCTTTCAGGCCCCGCCGCAGAGTCACGATTACAAACGGGGCGACGAGGGCGGCCAAAAACGTGTGCGATGTTAATATCGTGAAGTAAATGGGACGGATGAGGCCTTCGCCGGTGAATTTTGTCGGGCCGAGGCCGAAAAAATAGGTGCGCAACGCGTGATGAGACACATAAGAGACAAGAAACAGAGCCGAGATCGAGCTTGCCGTCAACATGCAAAGTCGATGCTCGGCGATGCGCCGCTTCATTATGAAATAGAACCCGGACAACAAAAAAACGCCGCTGAGAGCGTTTAGTGCCGCATTAAGATGCGGGAAAATGTGCAGCAGATCCATGACGCGATCAGAAACTTATTTCCAGAAGCCAAGCAGAACAAACAGCACCAGCCACAGCCCACCCATAAAATGCCAATACCAACCTACGACATTAGCCAGAGCTGCTCGCTTTTCTATCGCTTCTTTATCAACCGTCGGCAGCCAGGATCTGAGCAATACAGAACCAAGCGCTGTTATCCCGCCCAGCACGTGGACGGCGTGGACGGCTGTCAGCACATAGAAAAATCCGGCATATGGATTTCCGCTCATATAAAAGCCGCGGTTGGTCAGGGCGATCCACGACATAATTTGCGAGGAAATAAAAGCTGCTCCGAGAACGGTCGTGATGATCATCCACGTCTTTGTGGCTTGATGGTTGTTGCGTTCGATGGAGGTTTGTGCCAGATGGTAAGTGACACTGCTCGCCAGTATGATGATGGTGCTGATCCAAACCTGTACCGGCAGGTCGAACGGCTTCCATTCGGCGACATTATTTGTCGCGATGACGACATAGGCCGCGATCAGTCCGCCAAATGTCATCAGAATGGCAAGCAGAAGAAAGAAAGTCAGAATGCGTGATTTTTGGGAATCGAATCGACTGATTTGACCGGACGTGTCGTCGTTGGAATTATCACCGCTTCCGCCGCCGTTATTTCCGCCCCCGGAACCGGAACCTGATCCACCCAACAAACCTGAACGGCGCTTTTGGGCTTCTTCGAGATCGTCGATCAATTCGGCGGTTCCGACTTCCATAGATTTAGCGCTTGTCGGCGACCATCAATAAAAAAAGCAGAGGCAGATAGATCACCGAAGCCAGCAGGAGTCTTTTGGCTTTCTCATTTGTCCTGGCTCGTGCAGCACTAACACTGGCGATGAAAAACAACACGCCGAGAATGCTTGCTCCGACGAGAAAGACCATCCCATTCTGTCCAAAGAAAAACGGAGCCAGACTAACAGGCAATAGCATGAACGAGAACAAAACAATTTGCCGGGCAGTGATCTTCCCTGCCGGTTCGACGACCGGCAGCATTAGGATGCCGGCTTTGGCATACTGGTCGCGATACATCCATGCGATAGCCAGAAAGTGTGGAAACTGCCAAAGAAACTGCATCGCAAACAACGCCCAGGCAACGATTGATATTTCGTTGGCTGCGGCAGTCCAGCCCATCAACGGCGGCAGTGCGCCCGGAATTGCTCCGATCGCTGTAGAGATAGACGTCCTCGTCTTTAGCGGAGTATAGACCAATACGTAGCCGACGATCACGATAAGCCCCAGAAACGCCGTCAGCGGATTAACTGCAAAAAACAAATAGATCTCAGCAATTAAGCACTGAACTATTCCGAATACGAGGGCTTCGGAAGGAGTAACTCGACCGGTCGGGATCGGCCTGTTGGCTGTGCGATCCATCAGGGTGTCGATGCGATGTTCCCAATATTGATTTAGCGTTGCCACGCCAAATGCTAGAAGCAAAATTGCGATGATCGAATTGACAAAAAGGACGGTGTCAAAGCCGCCTTTCGTGCCCAAATAGAAACCCGCAGCAGATGTGAGAACCAGCATCAACGCGATCCGCGGCTTGGTCAATTCGACATACGCCGCGATCTTATCGCGCAATCCAAACACTCTTTGTTCCTCGATCCGAGCAGTGACAGTATCCATTTACAAAAAAACAGGCTGCGGAAACCTATCTTTTAAGAATAGCGTCTAACAAGAGGAATTCCAAATTTGGCAAGGATAACCCGCCTTGTTTTTCGCTGCAAGCTAAACTTATTTTGCCGCGTGTGACAAAGCTAAGAGCCTAAGTTATTCTGTGTAATAGAAATGTCCGCCGCTGAAGACACCATCAAATCGCCAACCGTTACACCGAGAGGGTCAGTCTCGGCTGTAGGACAAGTGCTGGATTTCGTAAGTTCGGTTCGCGTTGGCGTCATTCAGCTTTGCATTTTGGTTGTGCTTGCAATGGCCGGAATGTTGATACTGCAGGAGAACGTCGAAGGTTTCGATGCATACTATGCCTCGCTGACGCCGGCGGAAAAAACGGTTTTCGGCGCGCTCGACCTGTTTGATATTTACCACAGCTGGTATTTCAACCTGCTATTGCTGACGCTCTCCCTTAATATCATCCTCGCTTCGATCGACCATTTTCCGGCGGCATTGAGTTATATCCGCCAACCCAAACTTACCGCGACACGGGATTGGCTGCTAAATCAAAAAAACAACGTCAGTTTCGAGTTGGATTCTCAAAACGAAGAGGAAGCAGCCGAAAGGATAAAACTAGCATTCAAATCTGTTGGCCTGCATGCCTCAGTTACCGTTTCCGAGAGTATTGAATACGGGTTGGACGATCAAGGTAAAAAGGATTTCTCAGTAATTAATCATAAAAAGAGCACAGTTGTATTTGGTGAGAGCGGCAAAATAAACAGGCTTGGAGCTTACATTGTTCATGTATTTCTGTTGACGCTTTTCCTCGGGCACTTTGTTTTTTTGACGACAAGTTTTGATGCTGACGTGCGGATGATACCGGGCGAAAAAACGAAAGAGATCCAACTCATCAAATTTAGTCTGGATAAGAAGGAACGATTCAATGTTGAACTGCCGTTCACGATGGAATGCACCGATATTCAGCAGAGGCTGATCGACGAGAATGGTGGGATCGACGTTTCAAATACACTCGACTGGCGGACACAGCTAAAGATAGATGATCCGCAATATGGAGTGACAGTGGAGGAAGCCAGCCTGAACAAGCCGCTGTTCTATCGCGGCTATAGATTCTTTCAGGCTCAGACCATACCCATTGGCCACGCACGAACAATCGACCTTGAATTGACGCCGCAAAATGGCGGTGAACCGATACGTGCAAATATCGCACGAAATGGTTCGACCACATTGCCTGATGGGACAAAGGTGGAGTTCACCGCCTTCGAACCTGATTTCACTTTTGGCTCTAACGGACAACCTGACACGCGCAGCGGTGACTATAACAATCCGGTTGCGGTTCTCAATGTGACGCCGCCGGGCGGCGACAAAATACGAGTATTCGCCTTCGCGCAAAAATTGCCGGATAGTGCGCCAGTTGGTGCGCCAAAGGCTGGCTACAAATGGCGGCTTTCGGAATTTGAAAAATCTCCGATGGCACACGTGCTCGCGATCAAATATGATCCGTATAATGCGTCGATCATCGCATGGTATGTTGGCGGTTTTGGGCTGGTCGGGGCGCTAATGTTTGTATTTTTCTTTTCACATAAACGGGTATGGGCGCAGGTTGTGAAAAAGGACAACGGTAAGGTCGAGGTTGTCTTGGCGGGTGAGGCGAACCGCAATCAGATCGCATTTGAGGATAAATTTAAGAAGATAGTGGACAGTGTAGGCAAAGACCTATGAGGACAACGATATGGAAGAGTTGGATCGATTAGAAGAACGAAGCGGATGGCGTTCTTACGCGCCTACGGTATTGGTGGTCGCAGGAGCACTTGTCATGGTTGGTCTGCGGTTACAGATCGGCGATAGTTTTATCTCTGACGGCGCGTTAATGATGCTCGCGCTCGCGTGCTATATTCTCGCGGCGCTGTTTCAATTAACAAATCTCTACGCTCCGTCAACTATGGCCGAAAAGATCGGCTTTGCCGCCGGTGCACTTGGAGTGTTTTTCAATCTCTCAAGCTGGCTTGTGCGTTGGGTCGCTGCTTATGACCACGAGATCGCTATCATGCGCGAGAGCGGAAATATGACATCCCCGTGGGTATTTCGTTATATTCCGTTTGCCAATCTCTATGACCTCAGTCTTGCGTTCGCCTTCGGAGCTGGTTTTACAACGCTATTGTTCGCTCATCGTAAGAATTTTCGAATACTGGCCGCCTTCACGCTGCCGGTCGCGGCGTTGATCCTAACGCTTGCACGTTTTATCGGCGATCAGTTCATCAATCTGCCGCCGGTGCTCGATTCGTATTGGCGGCCCATTCACGTAGGTGATGCGAGTCTGAGCTATGGCGTCGCGCTCGTATGTTTTGGCGTGGCTGTAATGTATCTGCTTAAGGACGGCGTTAAGGTTGAGGCAATGGCGATATGGTCCAGCATCTTCGGCATTGCGGTTATTGCAACGATCAGCAAGTTTTCTGTGTTAACCGCATTTGTTTACCGCGCCGGGCTTTTCGTTCCAACTGAAGATAAAAGACCTTTCTCCTCACCATTTCGTCTCGAAATACCGTTTGTTGGGCCGATACTCATCGTAGCGGCATTGTTACTGGCAGGCTCGATAATCGCATTCCTGTTTTATCTCTATAAGAGCAGTGAACAGGCAAAAACACTCGGGCATTATTTGCTCAAGTTGGGATTTGTGGCTCAGATAGTGTCGATCGCATTTTTGGCTTCCGGAATCAACAACAACACAAATACGTTCGAACGGCTTCAGGCCCAGCTAAAGGCCGACCCGAGCCAATATATGGTTGCCGCCAAGGCAATGGCCGAAAAGCAGGATATGAGTCCGCAAGAGAGAGCGCAGATCACCCCTCAGCAGTATGAACAAATGGGACGTTCCTTTATTCAAAACAACGGCAGTCGGATGTTTACGAGCCTGAATGCAAATCCCGTCGAATTTTCTGCGTTGATAACTGCACTGGTTGCGACCGCATTTGTGATCTTCTTTGGTTTCCGCACGGAAAGGCTTCGTGAGCGTCTTCCGAGTCTCGAATCCCTTGACAGCCTGATGTACAAAACAGCATGTCTCGCGTTCGCCGGTCTCGCGATGCTGCTTATTACCGGTGCGATCTGGGCAAACGAATCGTGGGGGCGTCCGTGGGGATTTGATTCAAAAGAAACCGGAGCACTTGTCGCGTGGCTTACCTATGCCGCGTTTCTGCATACACGTATCGCACGCGGTTGGAAAGGCCGAAGCTCGGCGTACTTTGCGATCGTAGGTTTTCTGCTGGTGATATTTACGTATCTCGGCGTTAGCTACTTGCTGCCGGGCTTGCACAGCTACGCTTAAAGAAATTATTCGATCGTTACCTTTGCTACGTCGAATATCGAATATTTCACGGTGCTTCCGTCACTTGCGATCACCGTTAGAACACCATTGTCCACGCTGAATTTCTTGATCTCGCTCATTGGACGCTCAATCACTTTTCCGTCTTTTAACTGAACGACAAGACGAATGCTCGCCATAGGATCAGGCGGTTTCGCCACGGACTGAGGAGTTGGCTTTGGTTTCTTTGTTGACGGCTTTTGTTCAACAGTTTCATTTTTGGGTTTGGATGGTTTTTTGAAAACTGTATTTACTTCCGGCGCTTCCCTTTTTGGTTTTGGTGGTTTGGTAACCGGAGCAGGATCGTTTTTTGCAACCTCTACTGGCTTTGTCCCTGGCTTTTCAGGCGGGGTTTTCGAGTTGGGTTTATTTTCCTTTGGCTTTGGAGTTGAAACCGCCCCTTTAGGCTTTTTATCGACAGGATTTTTAATAGTGCCCGTCGTTGTGGCTGATGGTAAATTGCCAGTTTCTTTTTTTGATGGCGCCGGTTTTTTCGGTTTATCACTAACCGTTGCGAGGGCTCCGTCAGGTTTTGCTTTTGGCGATGGTTGTGGTTTTGGAACGATCTCAACTATAGTTCCTACGGAATTAACCCTAATACCGGATTCGGGATTTATTTCCTGTTTCGCAACGGTAGGATCTTGCTGAGTCTTTTGCTCAGCCAAAGCAATAAAGCTGCCGGCGAATTTAATACGGAAAGTTGCCGGGTCGTCGTTTGGCGAACGGCCCTCGACACGTAGTATCAGCCTTTCGGTTTTGCGTAGGTAGATAAGCCTTCCGGTTTCGCTTTCGCCCGCATCGGCGTAAATCACCATTTTTGTTAATGGACGCAATCCTTCCGCCGCAAATACATCGATGTCGCCGTTGAAATTTTTTGTGACGACGT
>CAZUEI010000011.1:10077-15792 GCA_964618985.1 uncultured Chloracidobacterium sp. | reverse complement strand
AGCAGGCACGCCACGCTCAACGCGCGAATCCTGCTCGACCGCCTGCCGCACCCACGCCTGATCAAACCGGCCGGTCGGATATGTCAAACGGTCGTTCCAGAACGATTCCTGCACCAGCAGAGCTTCGTATTTGTTTTCTTCTTCTCTTTCTGTTTTGTCACTTTCAACCCAGGTGAAAAACGACGAAAGCCGTGACTGATCAGCCACGGCCATAAATATCCCCGTGAGGAGAACCAACGCTGCGAAACCAAAAACAACGGCTGTACGCAGCCTGACCTTGTAATGCATAGATAACGATTATCGCCTTTATTAGCGTAAAAACTCAAGCCACTAGTTAATCGCGGACCTATTTAATCTTGAGTCTGTTGACCACTCTTTTGATGTCGGCTTCCATTGCGGCCTTCATTGCGTCGGCGAGTTGATGTTTACGAATAGTGCCGGTAAGTGTAGCTACTGCATCTTGAACCGAAACACTGACGCCTGTGATGCCACGGACCATTAGTTCTCCTTCTATTATGCGTTTCATCATCAGATCAGATCGCTCGATCCCTGCCGGCGTGAGTGACGCCGGCAGATCCGCTGGCTGCTGAGGCGTCGTTATCACATTTTCGGGCGGTGTTTCGGGAGATCCATAAAGATTTATCGCGACTACGCTTTGGTGGAGCCAGCCGACATGTCCCTTTGCCCTGACCTTCAACCACGCGCCCGTATCCTTGATTATCTCCACCAGATCGTCGTATTTGAGCGTAGTAATAACCTTAGACTTCGTCGAGGGTGTTGCTCTCAGATTTGCTCGCTCGACGCTGATCATCGCTTCTTCCTGCGCGGCAACGGTGAGTGTGAAAAAAAGGAACAGGGAAATTACCAAAGCCTTGATCATATGCGTGTCTCCTATGTCTTCGATCTAAAGTCCTGCGTTCATCAGCCAGTATAACGCAGTTGTGTCGAAACCCTTCGCCGGACGGGCGGCGGTGTTTGTCCAGTTGCCTGAAACGTCGCCCATCAGCAGGGCTATGTAATCTTTGCCCGTCAGATCGCCTGTGACCGAAGAATAAAAGCGGCTGGCGGGAATGAACTTCCATGTTCCTGTAATGCCGAAAGGCGGTGACGAAGAGGCAAAACGTGCGATCTGTGCCGCGTCGAACGACGACACGCTGCCGTTGTCGCTGACATCTGCCGCGATAAGTTGATTGCCTGATAAAAGCGCCGTTCCGGCGACGTGCTGTGCTATCTTTGCCGCATCGAACGAAGTAATACCGTTCACGCCGCCCGTCTTTGTGGGCGTAACGGTATATGCACCTGCCCCAAATCCCGTAAGCGAATACTGGCCCTCAGTTGGGCCGGGAGATCCGGTCGTCGTCATTAAGTTTGGCGAGCCGGCCGCAGTTATCGTTACATTTGAAACAAATCGCGGCGTCGGCGAGCCGATCGCATTGCCATATATGACCGTGCCGGACACCGTTCCTGCTGATATAACAGTCACACTGCCGTTCACCGCAGCGGCGGTTGGCGCTCCGTCGTTGAATCGAAACCCAAAGTGAAAGATATTGCCCGGATCCGTATAATCCGCAAAGATGAGCGTCGTAGATTGCCCCACCATCCCGGGCACTGTGAAGTTCAATTTGAGCAATGTTCCTGCGCCTGCCAATGGCGTTCCCTGAAAAGCTGAGACTATGAGGTGCCCCGGAACGTCGTTGCTCGCAGTTAGCAGCATTCCGCTGCTGAGAGTGCCCGATATATCGAATGGCGGATTCATCGGTGTGACGACCGCAGGGTCATAAGTAATTTGAAGATCATAGGAAAAAATATCCCGGCCGGTCGTATCACCAACAGTTATCGGCAATGTAATGTTTGAACTCGGCGAGGCATTGACAGCCGGAAGGGAAACCACCAAAGCGTCTGGCGTTCCAGTGGGAGTGGCTGTAGCGGTATTTGTCGGGGTATTCGTACTCGCTACCGTCGGTGTTGCCGTTGGTGTGTCGGTCGATGTTGGCGACGGCGGGGCGTTTGTCGTTGTAAACGAAAGCACCGCACCGAAAGTTGTTCCTTCAAGGTTTGTTGCTATCGCGCAGTAATAATATATCGTTCCCGCCGAAAGTTCTGTGATCGATTGCGAATAGGCCTGAGCCGATGTCCCGGAGCCAAGCGATGCGCCGCCGCTTGAAGGAGCTCTGGTGCCAAATGTATCGTCGCACGTTACGGGATCTGTTGTTGAATACCGGAACCAACCAGCGGTTAGGGCGGCGTTTGGATTTGCCGAACCGTTTAGCTGAGAAGATGTGTTCGTGACATTCGTGGCCGCAAGTGTGGTTGTCGTTGGCGGCGATGGCGTTGTGAAAGTGACCAACGGCCCAAAACCAAAACCAATATTATTCAGAGCGATCGCACAGTAAAAGTAGGTTGTTCCAGGGCTCAACCCAGTGAGACCTTGCGAGTAGCCGACAGGCGATGCACCTCCACCAAGAAACGCTGCCCCGGTGGCTGGCGCTCGGGTACCAAAAGTGTTGTTGCACGTTCCCGGATCGACCTCTGAATAACGGAACCAACCTAACGCACCGCTGCCGTTAGGATTTGCGGCGCCGTTTAGCTGGGCTTCCGTGCCTGTTACCAGCGACGCTGCATTGGTTGTTACGGTCGGCTCAGTCACTACAGTCGGGAACGAAATAACGCTGCCGTATGCAGTGCCGCCCCCATTGTTTGCAACCGCGCAAAAATAATAGGTCGCTCCCGGTGATAGCCCAGTTACGATTAATGAATAGGGAAGAGGGGCGAAACCTGCTCCCAGAGCTACATCAGAAGCACTTGAAATTGGAAGCCTAGTTCCGAAAACGTCATCGCACACGCCGGGGCTAGTCAAACTGTAACGGAAATGCCCAAATGTCGCATCGCCGTTTGGATTTGCCCAGCCGTTCAATTGTGCTGACGTAGTTGTTACGTTTGTAGCAGGGTCGGTCGTAACGATCGGAGTATTTGATGGAGTCGCGGTTGAAGTGCTTGTCGGTGTAGCGGTCGCGGTGTTCACCGGCGTTGCGGTTGATGTATTCGTCGGAGTCGCCGTTGAAGTGCTTGTCTGTGTAGCGGTCTGCGTTAAAGTCGGTGTATTGGTCGCGGTATTAGAGGACGTCGCGGCCGGTGTATTTGTTGACGTAGGCGTCGATGTCGCAGTGACTGCGACGCGAAGAAAGAGTTCCCCACCCGTCAGAACAAGTGAGGCTGAACAGCCGGCGCAAACGCCGTCGCCGTTTACGGTCAATGATATCGGCGTTCCGGTAACAAAGCCGTTATTTGTTTTTGCGATCAGCTTGTAGTCACCGGCATTGAGAGGCGTGCCGCCACGCGAAACGGTTACTGTAAAGTGATTTGTAGTCTGCAGGGCCATTCCGCCCGTGCCCGAAATGGTCAAGGGCGCAGTTGCTCCGCCGTTAAATGCAGAGAAAATAAATGAACCGGATGAGGACGTTGTAAATCCGCGGCCAGAGCTTGTAGCGATGATAGCGGTTGAGCCGCTGCTGCTTGCTTTCAGTGTTTGGGTATCTCCGAGAACGAACTGCGGTATAAGGCTCTGAACATCAAATGCTCCTCCGCCCTGTATCTCAATTATTGTCGAATTGGCAATCGAGCCGGTGCCTCCGAGATCGAGAATGCCGCCGCTTTTGATCGTCGTCGATCCGCTGTATGTGTTTGAGCCGTCGAGCCTGAGAACTCCGCCGCCAGTGCCGCTTACGGTCAGATTGCGGCCCGCACCGCCGATAACGCTGCTGATGGTTATCCCGCCCGCTCCGTCGGTAAGGATCAAGTTGTCTGTCGGGTTGCCGAGCTCAATGTTCATTGTCCGACCGCTGCCCGTTTCGTTGTTTCGGAGTGTTAGCTGCCAACTGCTGCCGTTGCGCAAGATCACGTTCGGCTGGCTGTTAACCACGGCTCCGTTGAGTGTTAGCGTGCCTGTGCTTGGCGGAGCGGAACTGTTTCCGATCGTCATGCCGGCACGTGTTCGCAGCGGGGTTACCTCGATGGCTCCGATGGATAACGACGCCGTACTCATATTTATACCCGCTGTGATCGCGCTGCCTGCGTCGTTGAATTGGGCAACGTCGGTAGTCAGCCATTGGGCGGCGGTGGTGTTGGGAGTCCAATGCGTGCTTGTGTACCAGGCGGTTAACGAACCGGTGTCCGTCCATGCCACGGTCGTAAAGAAAGGCTGGGATGCGGCATTTTTTATTGGGGTCAAGTCAAAAAATTCTTCGATAGATGCTATGAACGCGGATGTTTTTCCTGTAGTAGCGAAGGCAGCGGCCAGTCCAATGGCAACAGCCAAAACAACCGAACGTAATAAGCGCTGGCGAACATGCATAACAAAGGGCGTCGTGACTTTCCGGGTTGATTTAATGAAATTATAGCTAACGGCATCTGTTGTCAATTACCACGGTCGAAAAAAGTGCTGCTTATTGTAACCCGGCATACAGTTTCGCGGACCGATGGGGAGAAAGATGTAATTGGGCCTCGGGTAAGGTCCAGGAAAACAGGATTGCCTTAACCTTAGGCACCAAAAAGAGGCTTCGGTCGGACGAAGCCTTTTTCTTTATGGCCAATACCGCAGCCGTCCCGCGCCTCGACCTTTTTCTCGTTATGTATTGCAGGTTACATACTGGTTTGAAAAAAGGGACTACGTTTAGTCTGACGTTCAGGTTACTGACGCAAGCAACACGAGACGATCCAATAGTTTGCCGCAGTTCCTCCTCGTTACTTCAAAAGGGCTTCATCGGGAACGATCGAGGCCCTTTTATATTCAGGAAAATGGGCAGAATTGTGCGTTTGTAGCAAAAGGCGTTGTCGTCTGGTTTAGCTAAGCGTCGGACGATCTCGCCATAAGGCTGCGAAAACAACTAGGTCGCAGCCTTTTTTCTATTTAGGAATACAAGCTCGATTCGTAGTTTGTAACAAACGGCGTTGTCGTCGGGTTTGCTAAGAGGCCCGACGCTCTAGCCGTAGGGCTGCGTTTCACAGGGGAACGCAGCCTTCTTCGTTTTGGAATATGGCCGCTATTCGTTGTGTGATTTAGAAGGCATTTCGTTGGGCTTGCTTTTTTGGCCTGACGCTAAAGCCAAAAAAAGGGCTGCGACTCGGGAGGTTTGCAGCCTTTTTTCTTTGCGCAAAAAAGCAACATTTCGGCCAAACTGGCGTCTAAATAGTCAGACGCTGTGATGCTAAAATACATCCTCTACTTATTCACCTTTGTGTTTGCTCTTATTTCGGGTGTGACCGCTACTCCATTTGGAGTCATTGAGCTTGCTGGCGACATTAAATCCGCCGTTCGTCATTTTCTTCCACCCGCGAGGTTTACTCCTATGGGGCTTGGACACCGTAACAGGGATATCCAAGCATATACAACCAGCAATAACCAACTTATCTTTGAAGGTGTCACACGTTTCGATTCGGTTGAGGAAGCCAGACGCGTTGTAGATTTAAAATTACTTGGATGGGAGAACGGGGAACACGTGCGTGAATACCGAAATCATGAGGGAGAAGTTGAAGTGGGTGACCGGTACGTTCTGGCTTTTGATAAAGTCACCAAGGCGACAATCTTGTTCTATGACGGCTCAGATCACCTTCACTTCATCGACGCACCATATGAAGCCTTAGCCAAAGAATTTGAGCAATACCTCCAGAAAAAGTAGTGGACACGATATTGAAAAAGGCTGCCTTTTCGGGCAGCCT
>CAZUEI010000011.1:0-9977 GCA_964618985.1 uncultured Chloracidobacterium sp. | reverse complement strand
CAGCGTCGGCGTGTCCTGCGGCAGGCCGAACCAGCGTGCCAGGACAGCGGCGTATTGATCGACGGATGTCGTCGGTATCCAGCGTCCGCGAGCGCTGGTGCCGGCATTTGTAGTATCGTCCGGGCCGCCGACAGTCAACGTCGGGAAATAGTCGCCGCCGGCTCCGTCGGGCCGCAGGCTGCCGTAAAAATCTCCGCCGATGACCGAGCCGCCCATTACGAACATATGATTGCCCCACGCGTGGTCGGTGCCGACCGCCGTTCCGGTGCCGGAAGGCGTGAACGTGCGGCCAAAATCCGACAGTGAAAACGTAGTGACATTATTTGAGACGCCCTGCGTGACCATTTCGTCGTAGAACGCACGCATCGCCTGGCTGAACTGCGAGAACAGATTGACCTGCCCGGTAAGCTCATCCGTGTGATGGTCAAAGCCGCCGATCTGCACGTAAAAGATCTGGCGGTTGACGTTTAGGTCGAGCCGCTTCTTTATCAGGCGGGCGACCTGTTTTAGCTGGTTGCCGATGCTCGTGTTCGGGAATGTGACGGTGACTTCCTGAAACGTTTGCAGCGAGGCATTTGCCTGCATCGCCAGGTCGGTGACGTGGCTCGCGGCTGCGACATAGTTCGACGACAGATCCTGCGCGCGTAATGCGTTGAAAGCGTTGAGCCTCGCCAGATTCGAGCCGGTAGGCGTCGAGCCGAACCCTGCGGGATTCAAAACCCCGGCAAGCGAAGTTGAAGCATTTGCAATAGCAAGCGGCAGTGTCATCTGTCCCGCCGTAAAAAGCTGCGCTCCCGAGATCGATGTGATCATCGGGATCAGGCCGTTCGGATTTTGGCCGGCAGTCATATTGTCCGAGATGCGTCCGCCCCAGCCGGTGAATGCCTGTGTATTCGACACGCTCGTCTGGGACTGCGTCACCTGATCGGAATGTGAGAATAACTGATACGGTTTTTGGAATGACGAGCTTTGGTATTGCGCCTTTGTCAGAGGACGGACGAGCGTGCCGACATTGGTCACGATTGCGAGCTTGCCGAGACCGTAAAGCTCGTGGATGCCGTTGTTGATTGCGTTGGTCGCGCCTGGGCCGAGGCTCGGATGCAGGCCGTAACTGAGACCACCCAATCGCGGCACTGTGATCGGCAGCAGCGTGTTTTGCGGAATCGCCAGGGTTGACGCACTGCGGACGCTCGAATATGCCGCGTAGTTGCTGATCGTGGCGTCGTTGTGATTCGGGATCACCATGTTGTTGCCGTCATTACCGCCCGACCAGAACAAACACACAAGCGCCTGATAATTCTCGCCGCCTTCGCCGCTGTCGATCGCGCTTTGTGCGATCGCGTTCATGGTGCCGAAGTACTGCATCTGCGTGGCCAGCGAGACCATGCCGAGTGCGCAGCCGCCTGTTTTCTTCAAAAAATCGCGTCTTGTTTCTTTCATTGTTTTTACCTCTGCACCTGATATTGCGACGACGTCGCCACTAGATATACTGCCTGCCGTGCACGGCCGAGCGGATCGGAACTTGCGACCGCCGTTACGGCCGTTAAGATCGTGCTCTTCATTGTTGCCGACATCGTGCCGTGCAGCATTCGCCGGTTTAACTCGTCAACAAGAAGATTGCCCGTAGCATCAGCGGTCGATAATGCCTGCAGATCGCTGAAGTCAACCGAGGTCCCGTTCGGTGCGTTGGGCGTGGCAACCGGGATCGGGATCGCAGTAAAGGCTGTTCGATTTACGAAATTCGCTCGTTGTATCGCCGTTCCCGTGGTCATGATCGCAAATTCCGGCCCTAGCATGGCCGTTCCCGGTATTACATAATCTGGCGGGAAGAAATTGAAAACCGTCGGCGAAAAGAACGGTATCTCGCCCATGCCGGAAAACTCCGCGCGGTTATACACATAACCGTCGCTCTCTGCCAAGCCATCCGCTGACCTGACGTTGAAGGTCCTGTAAACATTTGTCGCAAATTGGACGGGCTCACGCAGCTTTCCGTAATTCGGATCGGTTTTAACGTCGCCGCGTGCTTCGGGATCGAGCAGAATGGCTTTCACTACAGCCTTCATATCGCCGCGAACACCCGAACCGTTATTGTTGAACACGGCAGCAACCCGCCCGACATAGGCCGGCGTCGGGTCGCTAGTGACCATGTGCTGGATCATTATCTTCGACACGAAAGGTCCGACGTTTGGATGATAGAAAATATTATCCAGCGCCTGATCCATCGAGTTATTTGCGTAGGTTGCTATCGCCGTGCCCGTGCATCCGGTACAGGCAGCGATGTTTTGATTTGTCACGCCCGGATAAGTCAAAAGTGTTTTTGCCGTCAGGTCGTGGTTGTTGTTATTGAGCAGCATCGGGTCGATGAAATTCTGCGCTCCGGTCGTGCGATTGGGGCAAAGAGCCGTGGTCTCGCAGTATGACCAACCCGTGAGGACCTTGGTCAGGTTGTTCACGCCATTCTGGTCGTATGTCGGGATCGCAGTATCGCCCGTTTGACAAGGGTTGTGTTCGACGCACTGCATAGTGCCGTCGGGATTTAACGTAAACAGGCCGATCGTGAAAAGCTGCATTATCTCGCGGGCATAGTTCTCGTTCGGATTATTCTTTGTGCTCGCCGCCATGCTGAGATAGGCGCCCATTGTCGGGCTCAGCGTCATCTGTTTCATCAGCGTCCGATAATTTCCGAACGCATTGTTTGCAAGTATCTTGTGATACTCAACTATGTGGCGCCCCTGTTGTATATCAACTCCCGATGTGACCCAGATCTGTGCCAAAGCCCACGCCACTCGATGACGCAATTGGTTGTCGCCGTAAAAAGCCTCTTTAAAGAACCACGTCTGCGGCTGATACATCGTGTATGAGTCGCGGAAGCATGTCGGCGGTACGTCAATAGGATTGCCGCCTGTGCCCGTGTTGTTATTATCACAATCGGGCTGCGCGCTGCCTGGTTTCAAAACTTGATTTGGATAGGGATTGGCCTGAGACGGATAACCGGCCTCAAATTGTTCGTTTAGCCATGTTCTTAATCCAATGCGGCGAATTCTCGAATCGAGCATCTGCGTCGGCCCGAATGCGGCCTGTTCCTGCAGTCTCATTCTGTCGCCCGACCATCTGTAACCCACATAGTCTTGAGTGTTATTTGGTTCAGTTTCTTTGGCGGCTATTCGCATCGCAGCCGCCGTCGTGCCGTAAGGCGTCGGCCTTGCGCCATCATCGTCCGCAGGGCCTCCGCCGGTCTGGCCAAGTCCGAGCCGGACACGATTACTTCCCATGCCGCGCCATGTCAACTGTAAAAGCAGATCGCCATTCGCAGTCGGCTGATTCCAATAGCCTATCTCGTCAGTCAACCTGATCGTCACGGCATATATGCCCTTCCATTGGGTGGTTGTAAAGCCGACGACCGGAAATCTGTATTGCCGCCCCAGAATATCCGTGGCATACACGCGAAAAGCGTTTGCTCCTTCGCCAGACATCAGCGAGATGTTTGTTACGAAGAGCGTGACACTTGCGTGTCGGTCGAAAGCGCGATTTTCTGTGCGCAGGAGATCGACACGACTGATATTGCCCTCAGGAACAGCAACCGCCCGCGTCGAACTCGTCTGGCTCAACAAGATAGGCGTTGGCGAATTAGGATCGGGATCGGCCTCGATCGCTGCGACGCCAAGCGCGCAAAAAGAGACGAACATAAACGCTGCCAAGGTCTGCAAAAGCGACAGCGACTTTCTGTTTTCCATACGACTTCCTCCTGAAAGGCAAATAAAACTGAACTGACTTTGTAGTATGTATCTGGTTAAAACGGGGCAAGGGGAGGCATCCCGTTAAATCTTGTTTTACATGCTCAAATATAAACCATTATCCCCAAAAAAACAAGCATTTTGTTTTTGCTAAGACTCAAAAAGATTTCTACCTACTATAAGACGAATTACGTTCTATTATAGTTGATAAAATACAAAACCAGCCGGCGAAAGGTATAATTTTGTCCATGCCCCATAGCCTGTTTATCAAAATTCCAGAGAATTTCAGCTTTAGATCGACCGTTTACGGTCACGGCTGGTGTGAGCTTGCTCCGTTCGAACTCGACGTGGAAAACTGGCGGCTTAGTTATGTTTTTCGCGAAGGAAGCTCAAAAAAACCGGTTCCTGCGACAATTTTCGAAGAAGCCGGAAGTTTGCGGATCGATCTTGACCGCAAACCAGCGGACGGCGAAAAGATAATCAGGGACGTGCGCCATTTATTACGATTGGACGACGACATTGACGGACTTTACGAATCGATCACCGGGCACGAAAAATTGAACTGGGTCGTGGAAAAACGGGCCGGAAGGCTGCTCCGTTCGCCGACCGTGTTCGAAGACCTGGTAAAAACCATCTGCACGACAAACTGCTCCTGGGGCCTGACCAAGATCATGGTCACAAACCTCGTTGAAAAGCTGGGCGTGCCATCCAAAAAAGGAAAAGGTGCATTTCCGACGGCTGAAGTCATGGCCGGCGTTACAGATGATTTTTATCGAAACGAGATCAAAGCCGGTTACCGCTCACCGTATTTTGTAGAACTCGCTGAAGCGGTTGCCACCGGAAACCTCGACCCGGAAGGCTGGCTAACATCTGACCTGCCGACACCCGAGCTAAAAAAGGAAATGAAAAAAGTAAAAGGCGTCGGCGATTACGCGGCAGAGAATCTATTAAAACTCGTCGGCCGCTACGACGGCCTCGCGCTCGATTCGTGGCTCCGCTCGCAATTCTACAAAAACCACAACAATGAAAAAGTCTGCCCCGACAAAAAGATCGAACGGCATTACAAAAAATTCGGCCCGTGGCGCGGCCTCGTCATCTGGTGCGACATGACCGAAAAATGGATCAATTGATCCCAGCGAACGCCGAAGCCGCCCGTGCTACTGCGGCTCAGGAAAGAAGTTCAAAAAGTGTCATGGGCAGGAGTTTGACGATTAAGGAGTAATTTCATGCTAAGCTGTTCACCATGGAAATAAGAGGACATTTGCTGAAAGCAATTGCTGGCCTTTTGATCCTTGCTTGCGGTGTTTCAGCATGTTTCGTGTGGAAAAAGCCTTCTCCAAATATAGAACCCTTTGATAGTGAAAAGATGGCAACACTACAGGTTCTTCCGCATTGTGAACTTAGGCGCAATCCGTCGAAATACAACGGGAAGTTGGTCAAGATCGATGCGAAACTCCACTGGTTCATGCATGGATATTACCTGCAAGACAAAGAATGTTCCGAAACGGTCGATACTAACTATCTGGACAGTAGCAGAACGGCAGTCGTATTCGAGAAGTCCCAAGCTTCCGATCTCTTCAAACAACTACGCGAGCTTCATTCTCCTGGTAAACTATTCACTGAAGTTCATTTAGTTGCTATAGGTCGTTTTACATATGGCCCCCCCAAAGGCTACTCCGATGGAATCGATGATCGCACAACATTCCGTTTCGAGTTATATTCGCTTGATGAAGCAAAACGTGAAAAGAATGCGGAATAAACGTCGTTGATAATACCGAACTTGGTGTATTATCAACAACGTTTTTTGGGCTTCGCCCATCTATGTGCGGAAAAGCTGTGCTTTTCCGTTGGTCTCTCTAAAAGTTTCGAGGCTATGCCTCCGAGCAGCGGCATCGGAAAACCACGTCATATTCGGAAAGTTGCGTCATATTCGGAAAGTTGCGTTATATTCGGAAAGTTACGTCATATTCGGAAAGTTACGTCATATTCGGAAAGTTACGTCATATCCGGAAAGTTGGTATTCCAATAAAAATATTTTGATGCTATGTTGAGGCCATGTACCAAAATCGCATTCGCCGCATAACGCCAAATATTAGGCCAAACAGCCACCCGCAATTCTTTATCCGCCGCTCGGAGATCGCCTTTGACGAAAGGCTGCCCTTTATCGAGCACGTCCTCGAAACGCTGCTCGAAAGCCGCTTTGGCCCGGGCAGCGTCTATCAGTCTGTCTCGAGATCAAGTGGCCGCCCGGAGATCGGGTCGGAGCCTCTTTACGATCTGTGCGATGAGGAGCCAAATGAGCTATTGCCGTACTACATACTCTCGACCCTGGGACGCGCGGATTATCAGGTAGTCGAAGCCGCGTATCGAAAATCTAAACAGATGGGACTTGTAGCAGTCAGAGTGCTCATACCAAATTCCACTTCCGCTCTCACACCAAACCAGGGACGCGGCTCGCCATAATTCCTTGGGACGCAAGAATTTTTCCTGTCGCCAACCGCGACGAACAAACCGCTTGACGCAGCATGATATTTGAAAATTTCTCTGGGACGCAAAAACGAAATGAAGTTTTTGGAACGCGCTTATTTTATGAACCTCTGCGACCTCTGCGTTGAAAATTTCTCTGGGACGCGCGAAATATTTTTTTAACGCGGAGAACGCGGAGAGTAATTTTCTCTGTTTTCTCTGTGCGTTCTGTGGTGAAAAAATCCCTGGGACGCGCTTTCCCAGATTTCTTTGCGACTTTGGGGTGAAAAAACTCTGGGACGCGCGTTTCGGTCAGCTAAACAGCGAAGGACTATCACCGGTTCGCATTAGCGTCTCCATCCCAAAATGCTCGTAAGCAAGACGCGTTGCCATACGGCCGCGGGGTGTGCGGTTGAGGAAGCCGATCTGCAGAAGATATGGCTCGATGATCTCTTCGATGGAGTCTTTTTCTTCGTTGATCGCTGCTGAGATCGTTCCCAAACCGACCGGGCCGCCGTCAAATTTTTCAATAATAGTTCTAAGCAGTTTTGAGTCCCGTTCATCGAGGCCGTAGCTGTCAACTTCCATACGGTCAAGCGCGTTGCAGGCGACGCCCTCGGTAACGCGGCCGTCGTGGTCAACCTCGGCAAAGTCACGGACTCGGCGGAGCAGCCGATTTACGATGCGCGGCGTGCCTCGTCCGCGTTTTGCGATCTCGTGCGAGCCGCGTTCTTCGACCTCGACATTCAGGATATTTGCTGACCGCTCGCAAATGGTCTGCAGGTCATCGACACCATAAAAATCGAGGTGAAAGATGATGCCAAAACGTCCACGCAGCGGCGCTGTGATCATACCCGGCCGCGTCGTCGCACCGACAAGCGTGAACTTTGGCAGCTCAAGCTTTATCGACCTCGCCGCTGTTCCTTGTCCTATCATGATGTCGATATTGTAATCTTCCATCGCCGGATAAAGGATCTCTTCGATTGCCGGATTAAGACGGTGAATTTCATCAATGAAAAGCACATCGCCCTCTTCAAGATTGGTCAGTATCGCAGCGAGGTCTCCGGCTTTCTCGATGATAGGCCCGGCGGTGGACTTGAGCGACGCGCCCATTTCGTTGGCGACGATGTTCGAAAGCGTGGTCTTGCCGACGCCCGGCGGCCCGGTCAACAGGATGTGGTCGAGAGCTTCACGGCGTTTGAGCGCGGCCTTCATAAAGACGCGCAGGTTTTCCTTGACCTTTGTCTGGCCGATGTATTCCGAAAGCTGCGCTGGACGCAAGGACGCGTCGAATTGAGTTTCGTCGTCGGATAAGGCTTCGTTTCTGATATTTATCGCTTCGGCACTTTGCATCGGGTTGTCGCCTAAAATAATAGCCCTTTATTGTATAAAGCCAAAATATCCATCGAGAAAGCGACGATGCAATGCAGGACCAGGCCCATCCAGATGTTGCCGTTCTTGAAGCTCAGCCAGCCGAGAAAAATGCCTGCGAATATGGCTGCGAATGTCTCAGCCATCGGATTTTGGAAATGGATCATAGTATAGGGAACTGTCATCGCAAAGATCGAATAAAAGCCGAGTGTCGGCTTCAGGCTGTGAAGCAGGAAACCTCGAAAAAAGAACTCCAGCCCGAAAAACTGGAAGAAATAAACGAGTTCCCAGATCAGCAGCGATGTGCCGAAATACGGGTCGCCGTTGTAAACCTTAAGGAACGGATACTTTGTCGAAAAACCTGCCGTCAGCGACATTAAATAAACGAGCGGCAGCATTATCGCAACGCACTTGAGGAGCAGCTTGATAAAACCTTTTTCTATATTGAATGCGAGGCCGATCTCGCTCAGATCTCGCTTTTGCACTAACTTTATGAATAACGCCGGCACGACAAAATAGAATGTCACGGACACAAAAACCCACCAGATCAAGTCGTAGAGATTGTTGTTGGTCGGGCGAATCGCCTCGACGCCAATGAATTAAATTGAGTGTTAGAGAGTATAGCCGCTAAATAGTAGGGATTTTTGGAATATGAAATGCACGTCAGCCCGATCGCCGCGTAAACAAGTGCAAAAACCGTGCGGCGGTCGAGTTGTGAGAAGTCGCCGCGTATTTGTCGTGCGAGATCAAGCATCGGCGGCGTTATTTGGCAAGGATCTGAAGCGCCCGGCGAAGGAGTTTTTGGACAGTGATCTCAGTGCCTTCCTGAGCCGCTTGATTGAGAGCTTTTTCTGCGGAGTTCCGCTGATAGCCGAGATTTATGAGGGCAGAAAGTGCATCTTCGAACACGGCGTCTGACGGCATCGTCTTTCGCGACGCAACATCGAGAGCCGAGCCGTCACCGGACACATCTCCGACCTTGTCGCGAAGCTCGATGACGAGCCTTTCAGCGGTCTTTCGTCCAACACCGGGAATGCTGGTAAGGCGAACCAGATCATTGCTGCGGATCGCCTTTATTATTTCATCGGCGCTCATGCCCGAAAGCATCGTGATGCCCGATTTCGCTCCGATGCCCTGGACCGAGATCAGCTTGAGATAGAGATCGCGTTCGCGCAGGGTATTGAAGCCGAAAAGCTGGATCGCGTCTTCGCGAACATTGGTATATATCCGCAGGCTAACGTCGGAGCCGACATCGCCCAGCTCGTAAAATGTCGAGAGAGGTATCGACACTTCGTAGCCGACACCGCCGACATCGATGATGACGTTATTTGCTTGTTTCTCGAGAAGTTTGCCGGAAAGGTAGGCGATCATGTTTCACACTTGAAACATAATTGTAAAGCAAAATGAAAGACAGAGCAACATGTCCGATCCACAGAAAATAAAAAAGTTGGGAATTTTGCGTTTCCCGGCGTGAAAAGACTTTGCGGCTTTCGTCAAACGCGATAAGATATGATTTGAAACCAAAATTGAAAAGCCGACGTAAATCAGTATTAACAGTTTTTGAGAGGTAAAATCGATGGGAAACAAGGGGTTGTTAAAAAGAATGCTGCCGTTTTTCGCGACATTCGCATTAGGTATCTTCATCGCCAGCTTTTTTGTGAATATCGGCGGAACGAGTTCCGGGCATCACAAAAGCGGCAAATGCCGTCACGAGTTGAGAGATCTGCGCTTCGAGTATGAGCAGCAGCGCGAGGAGATCAGGCTGCTTCGTGAGCAGTTGGACGATGTTCAGATGGGTACAACGAACTTGGATGGCGAGCTTCCGCTGGACATCGATATTCCGCTGCCACCGCCGCCGGTTAAGCAGAAGCACGCGGTTCACAAATAGTTCTTTACCAAATTTGGACCACAGGTTAACACGTCGCATGTGCGATATGTTAATCTGTGGTTTCCTTATCTATGGACGAATCTCAGGCCAGAAAACTGATCGTTGAGATCGGCAAGCTGCTTTATGAACGCAACTATGTCGTGTCGTCGGACGGCAACGTCAGTATTCGTTTGTCGGAGGATCGAGTATTGGCGACTCCTACGATGACTTGTAAAGGCCGCATGACCGAGGACGGCCTTGCTCTGACAGATATGGAAGGCAAGCCTCTTTCGGACAAGCGAGCGTCGTCCGAACTCGCGATGCATCTGTTGATCTACAAGATGCGGCCCGATATAAAGGCTGTTTGCCACGCTCACCCGTCGCATGGGACGGCATTCGCGGTTGCCGGACTTGCCATCGATAAGCCGATCCTTTCAGAAGTGATACTGACGCTTGGCTGTGTGCCGCTGACTGATTACGGAACGCCTTCGACCAACGAATTGACCGAAGCGATGAAGCCTTTTGTGCAGCATCACAAT
>CAZUEI010000010.1:0-16165 GCA_964618985.1 uncultured Chloracidobacterium sp. | reverse complement strand
AACACGACGCACTGCACAATTCCCGTGCCGTCGCGCAGCTGCAAAAACACGAGCTTGCCGCTCGAACGCCTGTTATAGAGCCACCCCTTGAGCGTGACCGATTCTCCGAGGTGATCCTTTAGTTGGTTAACGTATGTTTGCTTCATATATAAAAATATAGATTCTAAAGGATTAAGACGCCGCTGCAAAAACCGTGAGCCATTCATCTAAGCCCCAACTGCCACAGTTGTTGATTTGTGCAATCTATGATACGGTTGTTTGAAGTGCCGATTAACATGTATTTTAAAAAAACTTTGGGACACGCGGGACACGCGGGACAGTCGGGACACGTGGGACAGATGGGACACTTGGGACACGGGTTAGGACCGATAAGTATTGTATTTATTGGCACTTACAATAAATCTAGGCAAGTGTTTGAATGTAAACCTGTAATAATCTGTAACAATCTGTAATACAAATTGTTACAAATTATTACAGGCTGGCGGAAATTTAGGAGGAAAAATGGCAAGATCGATAATAAATATTTCGATACCCGAATCGATGAAACTGTTCGTCGAAATGCGAGCCGAGCATGGTTACGGTTCGGTCAGCGACTACTTTAGACAGCTTATCCGCAAGGACGAGAAAAAATATCTTAAACAAATGGACGCGGCGATCGAGGAGCAATCCATGTATCGAAACGACGCAAGGCATCGAAACAGAGAGGTTGACTTAGACTGCGACTATTAACCAGACTGGTCTATATGGCGGAAGAAAAGAAAAAGAAGGTCGATTATTCGAGCGCCTGGGCCGAGGCACGCAAGATCATCTGGAATGCGCGTTGGCGGCTGCTTTTGGGAAGCGTTTTGATGCTCATCTCGCGGCTCGCCGGAATGGTCTTGCCCGCCTCGACAAAATACATAGGCGACGAGATCTTTACAAACCGCCGTTTCGAACTTTTGAAATGGATCGCCCTTGCTATCGGAGTCTCGACGCTTATTCAAGGCGTCACTTCTTTTGCACTATCGCAAATTCTTGGCGTTGCCGCTCAGCGGGCAATCACGGAAATGCGCAAACGCGTCCAGGCCCATATCGAGCGGCTGCCGATCTCGTATTTTGATTCGACGCAGAGCGGCCAATTGATCTCGCGTATCATGAACGACGCGGAAGGGATCCGCAATCTTGTCGGGACCGGCCTTGGACAAATACTCGGCAGCCTTGTCACGGCGACGATCGCTATCGGTGTGCTGTTTTATCTCAATTGGCAGTTGACGACGGCGACCCTCGTTGTGCTTCTCATTTTTGGCGGCGCTCTGATGTATGCGTTCAAGGTACTGCGGCCAGTGTTTCGTGAGCGGAACGTCATTACCGGCGAAGTAACCGGCCGGCTGGGCGAATCGCTTGGCGGTATTCGCATTGTAAAAGCCTACACGGCTGAGAAACGCGAGGAATTGTCCTTCGCACGCGGCGCACACAAATTGTTTCGCAACGTCGCAAAAACCGTTACAGGCGTCTCGGCGATATCGTCATTCTCATCGGTCATCATCGGCGCCATCGCCGTCGTTATGATCGTTATCGGCGGCAACGCCGTGCAGGGCAATACGATGACGCTCGGCGATTTTTTGATGTATATCTCGTTCACGTTCCTGCTCGCGATGCCGGTCATCGAGCTGACCTCGATCGGTACGCAGATCACCGAAGCTCTCGCCGGCCTCGACCGCATCCGCGAAGTAATGTCGATGACGACCGAGGACGACGCGGACGCCGGTAAAGAAGCTCTGCCTGATATCAAGGGCACGATCGATTTTGAGGATGTTCATTTCGAGTATGACGAAGGCGTGCCTGTCCTGAAAGGCGTCTCGTTTCACGCCAAAGCCGGTGCAACGACCGCTCTTGTTGGCTCAAGTGGCTCAGGCAAATCAACTATCCTGAGTCTTGTTCTTAATTTCATCCAACCGACTTCCGGCGACATAAAGATCGATGGCAAATCGCTCGATGTGGTAAAGCTACGTGACTACCGACGGCATCTCGGAGTTGTTCTTCAAGACAACTTTTTGTTCGACGGCACGATCCTCGACAATATTCGCTTTTCAAACCCGGAGGCGAATTTGGACAAGATCAAAGAAGTTTGCAAGATCGCCAACGCGGACGAATTTATCGAGAAATTCCCTAACGGCTACGACACCATCGTTGGCGAACGCGGCGTAAAACTTTCCGGCGGTCAGCGGCAGCGAATCGCCATCGCGCGCGCATTGCTCGCAAATCCGCGTATATTGATACTCGACGAGGCGACATCAAGCCTCGACAGCGAATCCGAAGCTCTAATACAGGAAGGCTTGCGGCGATTGAGAGAAGGGCGAACAACATTCGTTATCGCTCACCGCCTTTCAACAATTCGCAGTGCCGATCAGATCCTAGTCGTCGAAGCAGGCGAGATACTCGAACGCGGCACGCACGAAGAGTTGATCGCGCTCGACGGGCGTTATAAACAGCTTTACGATAAGCAGTATCGCTTCGAGCAGAATCTATTCGTCAATCCCGGCGAGGATTTTACCGGTAAGCCGCCGGCAGCAATGGCACAGACAAAGCTCTAATTACAGGAGACTTCCCCTATGGCCGAACAAAATTATTCGAATCACAGACGTTGGTATCCGCTATTTCATTTTGTCGTGATACCGCTGCTCGCTCTTAATTTTCTGTCGCATCTCATTCGGTTCTTTATGGCGCCGAGTTGGGCTCTTGCATTTTGGACGCTGCTCGGTATCACGTTGATTCTGCTTGCTCTCGTGGCGCGTTTGATGGCGCTAAAAGCACAGGATCGTGTTATCAGGCTGGAAGAGAAGCTGCGTTACCGCGAGATTCTTTCAGCGGAGTTGGCAGAGCGTGCAAAAGGCCTCCACGCAGGTCAAATGATCGCGCTTAGATTTGCATCTGATGAAGAATTGCCGAGTCTCATCGAACGTACGTTGAACGGCGAATTCGCAAAGCCAAAAGAGATCAAGCAGGCGATCAAAAATTGGCGCGGCGACCATCTGCGTGTGTGATCAGGCCAGTTCGCGGGTTAGGATCTCGCGGATGGCGGGAAAGCGGCCGAGATTCGTGGCACCGCGAACCGAGATGCCGAACATCGGCTTTATGAAAGGAATAAAATGCTTTTTGCCGCGAACTGCCGATTGATAAGAAAACGTTCCGGCGGCTTTGAGGCACCGCTGAATTGTTTGCATGCGGAATTCATAGGCAAATTCGTCCTCATCGATCTTTGACAATCCGAGACGCCGCCTAACGTCGAGGAAATATGCCCGTTTATTCGCGAGCCATTCGGGCGAAGGAAGCTCAGTTATCCGGTCGAGAAGGAGCGACACAAGATCGTATGCCGGCGAGCCGATGCGTGCGTCCTGATGGTCGATGATCCGCATTTGTCCATTGCCGTCGATCATCAGATTTGCGAGATGAAAATCACGGTGGCACAAAACCGACGCATAGGACTCAAGCTCGACCGCAAGCTCGTGAAACTCAGCCGACAGCCGAGCGTCGTCTTCAGAAGAAAGCGGTTTGTTAAGAAATGTTCCGAAGTAATGCTCTTTGAAATAATTCAATTCCCACTCGAGTTTTTCCGTGTCGAATTTGAGCCGCGATGCGATCGAATTCATTTCATAAGCCTTTGGCGTCAATAACTGAATTCTGGCGATAAGCGAGATGGCTTCGTCGCGAAGCCGTTTTCGCTGCGGCCTTTCTACTCCGCTCATCGCGTCGCGCAAGATCGTATCGCCAAGGTCTTCCTGAACTATCACGCCATTCTCGCCATCGAAATCGAGAACTTCGGCAACAGGCAACCCACCCGCGAGGAATAGCTTTGTTACATCGAGATATGTTTGCTCGGCAGGTTCAAATGGTTCCGGATAGACACAGGCAACGGCAGTTTTACCGTGCCAGCCGATACGAAAATACTCGCGCGTGGAAGCGTCGGCGGTGAGCGGTGTTATTTCGCCCGTAGTGTTGCGACTGGCGAGAAATTGTTCGAGTCTCTGTCTATGATTTAGCATAAGGGTAAAGCTAATTCAATGGAACTATGTAATTCTCGCCCTGAAAATAACCTTTCGGTGCTTTCTCCGGTATCTCTTTACAAGACCGCACAGTGTCAGCCCGAACGATCGCTGCATTTTCAAAACGCTCGCCCGTCTTGATCTCGACACGGTCGGCTATGATGGTTCGATAAAGTGTTGCTCCATCATTTATAATCACGTCATCCCAGAGAACTGAATCCTTGATATTCGCAGTTGATGACACATTGCAGTTCCTGCCAAAATGAACGTCGCTATCCTTCATCATCGCAAGCGAAATATCAAGATAGCGAGGAATGGTGGACAATTCGAACCAATTTGCATCCGTAATATGTGCAGCGATCTTTTCGCCTTTTATCAACGCAGGCTCGTACAAAGTCGGAACAATATCCGAATAAACTCCACGCGGAATGTAGTCAAATACTCGCGGTTCGAGAATATGAATGCCCGTGAACATCAAGGGAGTGTGGATCTCTTCTTCGGCAGCAAGCTTTGGCAAATCGCCGAAGCCGGTCACGAAATTATCCGTGGTTTCCACTATCGTAAATTTTTCATGTTTGGAATTCGGTTTAAGAACCATCGTTGCTATCGCACCGGAATTCCTATGTGTCTCAAGCGCTGCGGCGATGTCGATGTCGGTGATGATCTTACCGTTTACGATGACAAAAGTGTCGTCTTCAAGAAGACTGCGGGCATTATCAAGAGCGCCGGCCGTGCCGAGAATATTAGGAACCTCGCGAGTGTAATCGATGTGGACGCCAAACGAGCTGCCATCGCCAAGAGCTTTAATAACGGATTCAGGTTGATAATGCAGATTTACGACAATGTCCTTGATCCCAAACCCGGCAATATATTCCGCAACATAGCCAACAAGCGGTTTTCCCAAAAAGGGAATCGCGGGCTTTGTGCGGTCTATCGTTAACGGAAAAAGCCGCGTGCCAAAACCGGCGGCCAGGATCATTGCTTTCATAAAGCTAAGATGTCAGACGTTATTTTAACTTAACTACAGGAAATGATACGAATGCAGCGTTGTGTGAATAATTATGCAATAAAAAAGGCTGGGAATTAATTCTATTCCCAGCCCGTAAATTTCAGATTACCCGATGCGATCAATGAGTATTGTAATTCGCAACCGGATAATCGCCATTTTGTCCCCATTCCATAGGCTCCATCTCTCCGATCACAGATCCCAGAACATAGTAAAAATTCTGTGAAGGATCAGCATTTGGTCGCCAAACAGCCGGATCTGTCCTGCCGTCGCCGTCGAAATCTCCCTGACACACGAAATCCGAAGCTGAAAGCCCCCAAATGAAAGTCGGGCCGCCATCAAAGACTCCTGTGCTGCTCGGAAGGACATACCAATTTATATTACCGCCGACTCCCCTTACGACGGCGATATCGGTCTTATCGTCGCCATCATAATCACCGGGAACAACAACGTCTGTCGGAGTACCGAATATTACACTGCTGTCACCGGCGGTTGTGGTAACGACCCCGCCATTTCCTAACCGAGTAAAGAAGCGGGCTTGGCCGCCTCCGCCGTTTCTTTGAACGCAAAAGTCTGCTTTGCTGTCACCGTTAAAATCACCCGGCACAGGGAAATCTCCGTTTTGTCCGTGTTCATTGTAAATGATCTGCCCACTTTGTGGACCTGAGCTGGCGCGGAAGAACCAAAAACTATGATCTCCGGCGGCTGCGCCGGAACGATAGACAGCCGGATCGGCCTTGCCGTCCCCATCGTAATCGTCCACTACGCTCGGGTCGTCGCCGGTTTGACCAAATTGATCTACCCGTATGGTATTGGTAGCGCTCTGAAGAATATAGAAATAAGCGCCAAATGGCGGGCCGGGACGCCAAACTGCAATGTCGTCTTTTTTATCGCCATCAAAATCTTCGGGAATGAAAGTATCAGTGGAAATGCCCCAAGGTTGGGCATGAAAACTCCCGTCACTGCTGTTCTTTGTAAACCACGTGACCTGGCCGCCTGCCCCGCCGCCGGTGTTTCTGGCAATTGACGCATCCGTCTTGCCGTCTCCGTCGAAATCAGCAGTATGCTGAGCAGGTGTAACCGCAAGCGAATCGATTCCGATGATATATGAATTAGCGCCCGAAGGGCCGCCGTCCTCGACAAAATGCCTGAACGCAAATCGACCGCTCGTCGGGCCGGACAGGCCAGTGATTGTTACGCTGTACTGCCACCAAAAATCGAGATATCCACCCACTTGATAATCCGGATTAATATCCAAAAGTAAGATCGTAAAATCGCCGACGTCCGTACCGGTAGTTCCGACATTGGTGCTCGATCCGTTCGTTGACAAACGAACTTGCATCCGCTCCGGATAGGGGTTTCCGGAAATCTCGCGAGTGTAGAAGGAGATCGTATCGCCGTTATTCCATATTCGCGTAGGCGAGATTAGCCAGTCGTTCAAAGTTGAAGTTCCGGTTCCGGCGTTAAAATTTGCCGAAACACAGGAGAACTCAGTGCCGGCTTGGGCCGGAGCGATCTGCGTTCCGAGGCATTGAAACCATCCCTCAGATTGGGGATTGGCCGGATCACTGTGATTGATCCTGACCCAGTCATTAGCAAGCATAACGGTCAGATCTTCAAAACCTTCGACTATCCCGTCCGCTTTCGCCTCTTTCACACTTGTGAAAAAGAAGATACTACATACAACGAATGAAGCTACGATCGCGCGCAACGCGAGCGACCGGACGGATAATTTACTAAATACCCATGACATAAGATCATCTCCTCCTTTACTACCAAGTAAGTGCAGTTTCAAAAAAAGTCCAATGTTCAGGACACAAAAAAATACCGGAATTTTATTCATCTTATTCCTATTGACAACGCGGGTCAAGCCCTTAGAGCGGCTGCGTTAGACAAATAAGGTCATCTGCTCTATTGTGAACGAGTAACCACAAAGATCAAAAAAACATGGCCGGAAACAAACCCGAAAAGAACAATCGAACCGAGATTTTCGGCTGGATGATGTATGACTGGGCAAACTCGGCTTTTTTTACGACGATCGTTGGCGTTCTCATCGGGCCGTATTTGCTCAATCTCGCCCAAACGGCCGTCGGCGAAAATGGCGTCATTCTCGATCTGTATCTTTTTCAAGTCACACCGAAAGGTTTGCCCGCATTTTGCACTGCGGTATCGGTCATTTCAATGGTCGTCTTTTTGCCGATACTCGGGGCGATTGCCGACTATACGCATTTAAAGAAGAAGCTGATGGCGGTGTTTTGCTATTTGGGCGTCCTCGCGGGAGCAATGTTGTTCTTTGTTACCGACAGCTATATCGTTTGTGGCCTGCTCTTCATTGTCGCAAATATGAGTTTTGCTGCGGCGAATGTCTTTTATAACGCTTTTCTGATCGACATCACGAGCGAAGATCTGAGAGATAAAGTTTCGAGTTACGGCTACGGACTCGGCTACGTCAGCGGTTTTCTGGTGCTCGTGTTAAATCTGATCTTTATAAAACAAGCCGCAAATTTGGGCATCACAACCGCCACGGCCGTGAGAGTTTCATTTCTTGCTGCGGCATTGTGGTGGGGTGTATTTGCAGTGATTACGTTTTGGCTTGTCAAACAACGCGAACCCGAAAAAGAGGCACCGTCGGACAAACATTTGATCCGTGTCGGGTTTAGCGAACTGTGGCAAACGCTCAGGGAACTTCGCCGCCTTCGATACACGATGCTTTTTTTGATCGCCTATCTTTTTTACAACGACGGAATACAGACAGTCATTCTTCAATCGTCGGTATTCATTTCGTATGAGCTTTTTACGTCGAAAGGCCTCGAAGCCGATAACTCATTCCTGATAATAATTTTCTGCATAGCGCAGATCTCGGCGTTCGCCGGGGCGTTGATCTTCGAGCGTATTTCGCGGCTGCTTGGCGCCAAAGGAACGATAATGCTTGCGCTGGGCATTTGGTGTGGCATCGTCATCTACGCATATGCATTTTTCTCGAATGAATTTCAAGCTTACATAATGGGCGGAGCGATCGGAATGGTGCTCGGCGCGGCACAGGCATTATCACGCTCACTCTATTCTCAGATGATACCGAAGGGCCGCGAATCGTCTTTCTTTGGCCTCTACGAAATATCGGAAAAAGGAACGTCGTGGATGGGCCAACTGATGTTTACGATCATTGTCGGCTCTACCGGTTCGTTCCGACAAGCCATTCTCGGCCTGATAGTTTTCTTTCTTGTCGGCACGATCGTTCTGGCGTTCACTAACACGACCAAAGCGATCCACGAGGCAGGTAATTTGACGCCTGACGAAGCGGCTGGAAGCTAGCCCTGAGTTTCCGTCTTTGGTATATTATCCTCATTGAAATGAGTCAAACATCAAACGAAAGAATCATCACAATTTTCGGAGGATCGAAATGCGCTAAGAATTCACCCGAATACCGTGAAGCTATGGAACTCGGAGGACGTCTCGCCGAAGCCGGTTTTACTATCTGCACTGGCGGATATCTTGGAATCATGGAGGCCGCTTCACGCGGCGCACGAGAAAAAGGCGGCCGCGTGTTTGGCATCGTCCTTAATCAGTTCAAGCATGAACCGAACCGATACCTGACCGACAAGGTTGCGACAAATCACTTTTACGAACGGCTTCAAAATCTGATCACACGCTCGGTTGGTTTCGTGGCGCTTCGCGGCGGAATGGGAACCGTCACAGAAATTTCGCTTGTCTGGAATAAACTGCAGACGGGAGTGCTCGGAAAGCGTCCGCTTGTTTTGATCGGTGAATGCTGGAAACCTGTTGTTGAAGTGTGGAAGGCAAATCTCGCCGTCAGCGATTCGGATTTGAATTATCTTGATTTTGCATCAAATGCAGAAGACGCCGCCGCCATAATTATTCGTAAATCAAAAGGGGTCGTTTTATGATCTGTCCACAATGTAATACACAACTGATGGACGGAGCGAAATTTTGCGGTTCGTGCGGAATGGTATTGCAAGCTTCATCGTCCGTTGTCACGCCGTCCGCAAATCTTTCCAACGGAGCTTTTCACTTTGACGCCGATGGACGCGGACAGGGACGCGGTTACACATGGGAGATCGAGCATCAAGGAGCGTTCGCATTAGCAGTAGTAAAATTACAGGCCGAGCAGGTAATATGTGCTGAGGCAGGCGCGATGGTCTCAATGTCCGCAAACATTGATCTTCATTCCGAACTAAAGGGTGGCGTTTTCGGCGCTTTGAAACGGGCTGTCGGCGGAGAGTCGGCTTTCGTTTCAACTTTTACCGCAAAGGGCGTTCCCGGCGAAGTAACATTCGCACCCGGCACTCCGGGTGATGTTGTGGGAATCGAGATACAAAATCAGATGTTTATGGTTCAGTCGAGTTCCTATCTCGCGGGCGATACATCCCTTGTCGTTGATACAAAATTCGGTGGAGCGAAATCGTTCTTTGGCGGCGAAGGACTTTTTGTTTTGCAGATCTCGGGCACCGGGCTTCTGCTCGTTTCTTCATTCGGCTCCATTCACCGGCGAACCCTTAGACCGGGCGAACAATACGTCGTTGACACAGGGCATCTCGTTGCATGGGAAGGCCATATGCAATACAACCTTCGCAAGGCCGCAAAGAGTGGTTATCTGAGAAGTTTATTGAGTGGTGAAGGCATGGTCGCTGAATTCACCGGCCCTGGCGAGATACTCATACAAACAAGGAATTTGGCAGCATTTGCCGGTTTATTAAAACCATTCTTCCCGTCACAAGGCAGCGGGAGCGGTTTTAGTTTTGGAAACTAAAAGAGACGTTTTGTAGTACTTTGTTGTTAAGTGAAGCGTTTTGACTGAGACCAAACAAGCATCAGACTTGACTCCTGCCAAACCCGAACGGCGGCTTCCCGCTCTCGCTGTATCTCGCGGCGTTGGTATCGGCCGCATCATTTTTTTTAACGGCGAGAGACGGCGATTCTTCCGGCTTAACCTTGATGCCGAACAAATAAAAGAAGAGCTCGGAAGGTTCAGGTCCGCGCTCGATAAATCGATTCTTCAGCTTCGCGAGTTGGCTTCAAAAAACGAGATTGAACCCGACAAGACCGTGTCGGGCATATTTGGCGTCCATTTATTGATGCTCGAATCGTCGATCGTCAAAAAGATCGAAACGGTGATCTCGACCCAGCGAGTCAATTCGGAATGGGCGATCAGAACCGTCCTTGATGAATATCTTGAAAAACAAAATTCGCTGCCGGACCCGCAATTCAGAGATAAATACCTCGACATCGAAGATGTAACAAACCGGCTATTGGCAGCACTAGGCGGTTCTCGTGCAGCCACGCAGATAAATTCCGATGCGGTTATAGTCGTCCGCGATCCGACCCCTTCCATGATAATGGAATTCGCAAAAGGCAACCCGGCGGCACTCATCACCGAACAGGGCGGCTGGACGTCACATTCATCTATTCTTGCGCGCGAGTTGAATCTGCCGATGGTTTCCGGCGTTCGAGACCTCGAACATCTTGCTCTGATAAACGACCATGTGATCGTTGACGGCATAAACGGTGAGGTCATATTAAATCCCAACGATACGACCATAGCGAACTTTAAAGCGCTTGTTTCTCCGGATGAAAATTCAAGCGCTCCAGATAACCGGACGAACAATGGCACTTCAACTCGCGATGGAACGCAAATCATGATCCTTGCCAATGTAGATCAACCTGAAGCATATCCGGCTGCAAGAGATAACGGGGCAATAGGTATCGGCCTTTTTCGTTCGGAGTCGTTGCTTCACCGGCCCGGTGAGGTTCCAGGCGAAGACGAGCAAGCCGCCGCATATCGACGGATCGCGGATGCTGCCGACGGACAGAGCGTTAACATTCGCACGTTTGATGTCAGTATCGACCAGTTTGGCGGTGATTCACGCAGTGTGGAACGCAACCCTTCGCTCGGCCTGCGTTCGATCCGCCTGAGCCTGACCGAGCCGTCTCAGTTTCATATTCAGCTTCGGGCACTTCTCCGGGCATCATTCGATAAAAAAATTGACATCATTCTTCCGATGATCTCTGGGTTGAGCGAAGTTTTGCGAGCCAAAGAGATCATTGAAAAGGAGCGCGTAAATCTCACTAAAGAAGCGATCGGCATCGGCACGCCTAGGATCGGTGCAATGATTGAAACACCGTCAGCGGTCCTAACCGTAAATGAGATCGCAAAAAACGTCGACTTTTTATGTCTCGGCACTAATGATCTCGTCCAGTATCTGCTGGCAGTGGATCGTGATAACGATGCAGTGGCTGACTGGTATCAAACGCTTCATCCGGCCGTGATAAGAGCAGTTAGCGAAGTTCTCGCCGCCGCTCAACGTGCCAGCATACCTATAACCGTTTGCGGCGAGATGGCCGGCTCGCCGTTCTATGTCCCTGTATTGCTCGGGCTCGGCGCGCGTGAACTGAGCATTAATGTCAATTCGGTCCTTCCAGTTCGTCAACTGCTTTCCGGCATTTCAATAAGCGACACTTTTACTCTTGTCGAAAAAATAAGGACTTTGGGTACCGCCGATGAGATTGAAAGCTGCCTTCGCGAATACTATCTCGAAAATTGGAGCGGCCTTTTTTCTCCTGGGCTGCTCAGTGTTCGACACCGTTAAATATTTTTTTGCAAAAAATAGAATCCTGATCGTTTTGAGCGTTTCCTTAACCTGTATTTTCTCACGCCCGAGAGAATGGAAGGAGTGCTTACTATGATCCTGTCTAATACGATCAAATTTCAGTTGCCGAATCTCAGGTCAACGCCATTAGCTCTGATTGTTTTTTTAATATCGATCAGCGCGGCATCGGGCCAGGCAACTAACAAAAACAATCCTTATTCACCAAGTCCGGAAGAAAAACCTCAGGAAAAGCAATTCCAGACCGAGTCTTCAAATTCCAGCCAAATGCAGGCTACTTTTATAGTGCAGCGGCAGAACACACACAACCGGACGTCGGTCGCTCACTTTAAGATTGCAACTGACGCGGAAACGCGTTCAAAGCCGCCCAGCGAAATATACAAGGTCGGTATAGGCGATGTGCTTTTTGTGAACCTTAAAAACTCTTCCCAAGGTTCCCATTATTGCACCGTACAACCGGACGGCACGATCGATTTTCCTCTCGCCGGCGAGAATTTGATCGTGGCTGATCAGACGGCTGACGACATCGAGAAAATGCTCGCCTCCAGCATCACTTTGTTTCCCGACCCGCAGATCGAAGTAAAGGTTCGTGAATACGCCAGCCACAAGATCACTGTTTCGGGAATGGTCGAAATTCCGGGCGACAAAAGCCTACAACGAGAGGCTGTTCCGCTTTTCGTCATTCGCTCTGGAGCGGTTGTCAGCCCGAATGCAACTAAAGTTGTTATCAAGCGATCTCCGTTATTAAAGCTCGAATCTTACGACCTCCGAGCGACTGATACCGACAATGTTTTGATCTATCCCGGCAACTCGGTTGAATTCACAGGTGATTCAAATTCGTTAAGCTCATATTACATAGCAGGCGAGATCAACTCGGCCGGTCGAAAGGAACTGACTTCAGGACTAACGCTTTACCAGGCCGTGATCGCTTCCGGTGGGGCAAAAGGCGATCCGAAACGGGCGACCATTCGTCGCAAGAACGATAAGGGCCTATTTGAAAATACTGAATACGATCTGCGGTCAATAAAGAACGGCAAAACAGCCGATCCCGTGTTGCAGCCGGGAGACGTGATCGAGATCAGAAAATAATGTTGATGAAACATTTGATTTGAATGTTCAACATTTTTTGTTATACTTTTCCAGCCTTGTTAGTGAAGCGCGTCGGGTGATCGCTTCCGCCACAAGCGGAAGAGGAAAGTCCGAACACCACAGGGCAGCGAGCCGGATAACATCCGGGCACACTTGAAAGAGTGTGACGACAAGTGCAACAGAGAACAGACCAGCCCGAAAGGGTGATGGGTGAAACGGTGAGGTAAGAGCTCACCGGCGAAGGCTGGCAACAGCCCTCGGCCAGGTAAACTCCTCGCGGTGCAAGGCCAAATAGGGAAACGTTCGTTGAGCTGCCCGCTCAGTGCCGAAGAAATTCGGCGGCGTTTCCGGGTAGGCCGCTCGAGCCGGCAGGTAACTGTCGGCCTAGATGAATGATCATCACCCGTTTCGACGGGAACAAGATTCGGCTTATAGACGCGCTTCACTACAATGGTTAACAGGCGCTTTTCAAAATAAAGACAGGAGACTTTACTTTTTATGGCAAACAGGAAGGGTGTATTTATCGGTGCGTATGTTCCGAATGAGTTGAAGGAGTCGCTCAGGCGGCGAGCAGCCGGTGAACACCGAACTTTATCACAGGAAATAACACGTATTCTTGTGGAAGCTGTCCATGGCAAAGGCCTGCCTGCAGGCAGCGTCGATCGTCGAGGCAATGCCGTCGTCCCGCGCCGTCGAGCGACCGATCCGCCGATCCGCCGCCGGGCCGAAGATCTGCCGTATATTCCTGCTCCGGGAAAAAAGAAATAGCTTAAGTTTTCAAAGATCTATGTGCGTTGCCGGATTTACTTCCGGTGACGCCTTTTTCGTTTTTTCGTTGGTTTGATACCATCGTTGCTGATGCAAAAGAACACTTTACTTTTCGTGATAATCGCCGCCTTCGCCGGTTTTGTTGGCGGGTTTTGGCTTGCAAATTCCATCAACCGTTCGGCATTGAATGTCACGAGCCCTCAAAATAATCTTTCAAATTCAACAACTTCAAACAGCAAACAAACCAAACCAGAATTTGACCTGACCGATGACGAGATCAAAGCCAAGATCACCGAAGCGGACAAAAATCCGACGAATTTCGAATTTCAAAAAGAGCTTGGCGTCGCGCTCTACAGCTATGCGGTGATGAAGAAAGACGCAAGTCTGTTTCCGGAAGCTGTGCGAATTTTGGAACGTGCAAGTTCGCTGAACGCCAAAGACTTCGATGTTCTCGTCACTCTTGGAAATGCTCATTTTGATTCCGGCTTTGCCGGGAAAAACATATCCGAATTTCAAAAGGCCCGCGAAATATATTCAAAAGCACTTGAGCTAAAACCTAGCGACCTCGAAGTGCAAACCGACATCGGCATTTCGTATGTCGTCCAGGAGCCACCGGCGTATGACAAAGCCGCGGTTCAACTGCAAAAAGTTTTGGACACATATCCGCAACATGAGCGTGCCCTTATATACCTTGTCCGGGCATTGATCGGTCAAAACAAGTTGCCCGATGCCGAAAAAGCACTCGCAAAGCTAAAAATCGTCGATCCGGGCAATGAACAGCTTTCCGAGCTAACTTCGCTCATCTCAGACGCGCAGAGCGGTATAAAGAAATGAGGGAAGCACTCTTTATACTTGTTATACTGCTCGCCCTCATCGCGCTGACTGCGATCCGTTACCGCAAACAGATTGCCGGGATGATCGGTATGGCGCGAATGCTGAAAGAAGCAAAGCAGAACATCAGCGTCGGTTCAGCCAACTTTATCCGAGAGCCTGAAAAAAGCGCCCCCCTTGTCAACTGCTCAAAATGCGGTATCTGGGTGCCGCAGAATAAAGCTGTAAAAGTTGCAGATCTGTTTTACTGCTCCGACAAATGCCTAAAAGCATCATAGTACGCACGTTCGTAAAATCCTTTCAACGCAAAGACGCCAAGAAGCAAAGTCGCAAAGATTCTTAATTTCCTTACTTCGCGTCTTAGCGTCTTTGCGTTAAAACTCCTATCAAACAAATCTATCCAAATACCACGCGATCATCCTATCGCCAAAGAGCAGCGCCGCGATCGCTCCAATTCCGAGGAATATCCCAAAGGGTATCTGCGTTTGCATGTCCTTGTCCTTCTGACGAGAGATCACAATGACGCCTGCCAAAGCCCCGGTAAACGCCCCGATAAAAATTGTCAAAGCCGTCAGCCGCCAGCCCATTAAAGCGCCGATGCCAAAGAGCAGTTTCACGTCGCCCAAGCCCATCGCCTCGACGCCTCGGAGTGCCTTCCAGATCGCGCCGACTAGCCACAATGAACCGCCGCCGATCAGTGCTCCGAATAACGCTCCGGCAAGGGAAACGACCCAAGCCGGGTAGCCCTGCAAATAAGATATCGGCGCGTAATTCACATCCGAAAAATAATTGCCGTCAAAAACTATCGGATAAACGACCCGCACGATAAGCGCGATCGCGAACATCGGATATGTGATGACGTTCGGCAAGATCATGTGCTCGGCGTCGATAAAGATCAGGGCTATCATCGCCGCAACAAACGCCAGAGCGACCGGCAAAAACGCGGTCAGCCCGATCTGCCAATACACAAGACAGAATACCAACGCCGTCAGCAGTTCGATCGCCGGATAACGCATCGAGATCGTGTCTTTGCAGTTCGCGCATTTTCCGCCAAGCATCATCCAGCCGAATATCGGGATATTGTGATACGGCTTTATCGCAGTGTCGCATTTCGGGCATTTCGAGCTGCCCATCAGCGTCATCTCGTTCGGCACGCGATAGATAACGACATTCAAAAAACTGCCGATGCACGCCCCGAACATAAAGACAAAGATATAAGCAATGAACTCCGGCAGTCCGGTAAGCTGCTCGAACGAAACTAAGAGTGGTATTTGCATCGTTATTGTCAGAGCCGCCTGCGCCCGGCGGTTAGTTTTGTCAGAAGAAGATCGCGATCATTTGGACGAGAACCGCCCAAATGATAATAATCCGTTTGCCGCCAAAAGGGAAGATGTCCCAGCTGTCCCTCTGTACCAATACTTTTTTCGGCTTGCCGCAGTGCAGTGCGGTCGGGCTTGCCCGACCGCCCCTTCACCTAAAAACTCTCGGAGGCTCAGCCTCCGAAAAGTCGGGGAGAACGACCGCCGGTGAGGCAAGCCTCACCGCACTGCATTATGGCAAAGCCGAGGATGTGTTCCGAGTGTTACACGTGTTCCAAATGTTCCGAGTGTTCCAAACGTTCCACCAGTTCTTATATCATCTGTCCCACGTCTGTCCCACGCCACTAGTGGGACACGTAACTCACCATTTTTATTGGAGTTACGGCGTTTTTTGGCCTCTGTCCCACGATTTTTGAAAAAAATTAATACAATGTATTACAAAATCCATAAACCTCGTGATTGCAAAGTTTAGATCGTTTCATGCTTTTGGAACACTGCGATCTATGG
>CAZUEI010000009.1:0-16963 GCA_964618985.1 uncultured Chloracidobacterium sp. | reverse complement strand
AAGAACGGCTGGATCTAGCAATGTTCAGCAAAGATGCCGTCGTCGAAGGATTGATAGCACTTGATGGCGAAAAGCCTGTCGCATACGCTCTTTATTATCCAAATTTTTCGAGTTTTCGCGGTGAGCGGGGCATCCATCTTGATGATATTTACATCAAAACCGAATACAGAAAACACGGCGGTGGCGAGACAATGCTTAAAAAGATAGCCCAGATCGCCGCGGCACGCGGGTTTGAACGGATAGATTTTAACGTTCTCGAATGGAACACACCCGCACTTAAATTTTACGAAAAACATGGGGCCGTCTGTAACGAGGAAGAGCGGCATTTCAAGTTTTCTGACACAGCTTTTGAAAAATTGGCAAGGTTCTGAATTTTAGGAGGTTCATTTATGAGAAGATCTTTATTCGCCCTGACATCGGCGATGCTTAGCATCGGAATCGTGATCGTGATCGGAAAATACGTGATCGTCACCTAAATTACCTATTCAAACTGTTTCCTGAATTCGCCAAAGGTCTGTTTCAGCGATTCCACTTCGCCGCGAAGACTCGTGACTTCTTCTTCCAATTTCTCTATTCTTTCCGTTTCCACGGCGCCGCGAGAAGCCCTGCTTGCCTGCGTCGAAGCCATTGCCTCGATGTCGATCTCGCCATGAAGCAAATGAGCAAACCGTGCCTCTTTCCGGCCGGGCTGCACCGGAAGCCTCACCACAAGCGGATCATCGCGGCGCATTAGGCCGTCGAGTGTTTCCTGAACTTCCCCAAGACTCAAGAACGGGTGAAGCCGCTCGCAGCGTCCGCGCAATTCACCGAGCGTCTGCGGCCCTCGAAGCAGCATCTCGCACATTATGGCCGTCTGTGGCTCGTCCAACTCATAAACGCTCGGCAGCATGTGTTTGTATTTCGGCACGCGGCTCGTGCTGCCGTAAAAAACATACACCAGATTGCGGTCGCGTAAATTTTCGAGAGTCTCGTTGACGGCTCTTTCGTCGTAAGAGACAACCGGATCGCGATTGTTCTTTTGGTTGCAGGCATTGACCAGAGCATTAAGCGTCAATGGATAATATTCCGGCGTTGTCAATTGTTTCTCGATCAAGGCTCCGAGGATTCGAGCTTCAATTTGGGTTAGTGTTTCGGGCATTTTGGGCTTATGTTCCTATCGTGTTTTCTCGTTTATCTTTAGTAATTTACAATTTAAGGCGTGGATATTCTAGTCGCTCGCACCGAGAATGAAATTGGCACCGCATTTGAAAGGCTCTCATCGGCTGCTCATTTAGGCTGCGACACAGAAACGTCAGGACTTAGCGCCCGCACTGGCAGGCTATATTCCGTCCAGTTTTCCGATGGCGAATTCAATGTTCTGGTGCCGGTTAGCGAAGGCGTTTCACTTGGCAGCCTTGCAAAAATCCTTACTAATAATTCGATCAGAAAAATCTTTCACAACGCCAAGTTCGATCTGGAATTTTTGGGTGAGAATGGATATGCCGTTGAGAACTTCTTCGACACGATGGTCGCCGAAAAGGTTCTCACGCGCGGAGCAAACCAATCCGCGTCTCTCGCCGAAACGCTTTACCGCTATTTCGCCGTCGATCTGGACAAATCTCAGCGTGCAAAATTTAGCCGAAATTGGGACGGCATCTGGACTGACGAACTTGTCGATTATGCTCTTTCAGATGTTATCCATTTGCCGCGTCTAATGGCTGAACAAACAGCTTGGCTCGAGAAGCTGGGATTGACTGGTGAATTTGAACACCAACTACAGAAAATTACCAGCGATGATAAGCCGGATGGCCCTCTTTGACAGCGACAAAAACGCCGCGGCATGTATCGCAAACTTTGCCTCCGGCTATCAACTCAGCCTCGACAGTAGCTCTGTCCTCTCTTGAATCCACGACGCGCGCCTTTAGCGTGATCGGGCCGGCAACCGGTGTCGGACGCAGCAATTTCACGTGAAACTCAGCGGTTACGGTGCATGGTGCTTCGGTCTTGCCGTCGCGTTTCATCAAAAAATATGCCGCCGTCCAATTTGAATGGCAATCAAGCAAAGCTCCGATTATACCGCCGTTCAACATTCCCGGAAACGCCTGGTGATGCGACTCGGCATTCCATTCGGCAACAACTTCATCGCCATCGGGAAAACTATTTATGTGCAGCCCTTTTTCATTAGCAGGCCCGCAGCCAAAACAGATACCATCCGGTTAATATTTTTCCTGAAGCGAAAGCTGTTCTGTCATAACAACATTGTCGAAGATTTGATCTCAAAAATCGAGCAACGCCCTCAATAATCGGTTATCATTTATCAGCTTACCTATGCTCACGATAATTGCTATTGCGGTGATTTGCTGGCTCGTATTTGGTTATTTCGCCTATGGGCGCTGGGTCGCGCGGCAATTTAAGCTCGACGACAGCCGCACGACTCCGGCCAATGCTGTAAATGACGGCGAAGATTTTGTGCCGACGCGGCCATTTTATCTTTTCGGTCAGCATTTTTCGGCGATCGCAGCGGCCGGGCCGATAGCCGGGCCGATAATGGCGTGTCTTATGTTTGGCTGGCTGCCGTGCCTGATCTGGATAGCGCTCGGCGTAGTATTGATCGGCGCGGTGCATGATTTTAGCGCGCTTGCATCCTCGGTCCGTCACGGAGCACAAAGTATCGCCGAGATCACGCGCGAACGTTTAGGCGGCGGCGCTGGCCGGGCACTGATGGCTTTTATTTGGATAGCTCTTGTTTATGTAGCAGTCGCTTTCACCGACATAACGGCCGGAACATTTGTTTCCGGCGACGAAGCTCTCGTCGGCGAAACGAGTTTTAATCCGGGCGGAGCGGTTGCAATGGCAAGCGTGCTCTATCTGGGCCTCTCAATCTTGCTTGGCCTCGTCGAACGTTTTCTCAAGCCGCCGCTTTGGCTTGCAACTATCATCTTTGTCCCAGCAACATTTGCTCTCTCTTATCTCGGCACTCAATTCTCGCATCTATTGATTTTCAGACACCAAACGTGGGCGATCCTGATCTTGCTTTACTGCGTTGTCGCGTCGCTGCTGCCGGTCTGGGCGCTGCTCCAACCACGCGGCTATCTTGGTGGGTTCGTCCTCTATTCGGCAATAGCGGTAGGAGTGATAGGTATATTCTTTGGCGGCTATACGATCCAGCAGCCCGCGTTCAAATCCTTCGATGTTGGCGGAATGACTGGAATGCTGTTCCCGTTTCTTTTTGTGACGATCGCTTGCGGAGCGTGCTCCGGCTTTCACGGCCTGGTCTGTTCGGGGACAACATCGAAACAGATCGACAAGGAATCCCACACTCGCCCGATCGGCTACGGCGGAATGCTAGCCGAGGGCTTTGTCGCGTTTATTGCGCTGGTGACAGTAATGATCGCTTTGGGCGATTCGCTTGTCGGGCCTGACGGCAAAAACCTTCCAGCGGGAAAGATCTACGGCAACGGCATCGGTAATTTTTTGTCACTCATTATCGGACAGGAAAATCTAAAGTTCGCCGTAACGTTTGGAGCGATGGCGTTTTCGACCTTTGTATTCGACACGCTTGATGTAACGATGCGGCTCGGACGCTATCTCATTCAAGAACTACTCGGCATACCTGGGCATTTAGGAGCATTGATTGGCACTCTTGTAACCGTGGCTCTGCCGTTAGCATTGATCTTTCTCGCAAAACCCGGCAGCTATATCGAGTTCTGGACGCTGTTTGGCGCGTCCAATCAACTGCTTGCCGCGCTGACGCTTTTGTCGATCTCGGTCTGGCTCTATAAGGCAAGAAAACGAATTGCCTTTACGCTTGTGCCGATGCTTTTTGTGTTGGTTGTCACGCTGTGGGCACTCAGTTCTATCGTGATCGGCAATTTCAGGGCGACGAACGGCTTCGACATTAAACTCATTAACGGAATTATGTCGATGGCGCTGATCGGCCTGGCGATCTACCTTGTCGTGACCGGGCTGTTGAGGCTTCGCGAAAAAAAGGACGACGATCTGACCGGAGCGGGTGAAGTTTTTGCCGAAGTTTAGTATTGAATTAGTTTCGCGGGATCGGGATCTGATCGAGCGTCTTGGTCGTGTGCTCAGTGACGCTCATCGCGGGTTCGCGAAAGCCTTCGAGTTGGGCGGTTGTCGGTGATTCGAGTTGGCGATGGGTGAGGGGTTCATCATTCTGCATGCTCGCCTTGAGCCTAGCGTCGATCAGCTTTGGCACCTGAGAGAGCAGCGTGTAGCAAATCCCGAAAATCGCGGCAAGGTAAGCGATCGCGATAAACATCACGAACTTCGGCTCGACATTATTGCCAAGCAGTACCGCTACGAGCCCGATCAAAATACCCAGCCCAAACATCACAACCAGAAAAAGTGTGGTCAGTATGTTGTCAAGCATCTTGCCGGGAGTGCCGTCCTTATCGATCTCGGCAGCCTTAGACAATCGCTCGCCGCACCCGCTGCAATATTTGAGCTTTTTGTCAGCAGTTTTGCCGCAGTTTGGACAGTACATCTCAGTTTCCTGCTAATTTCGGACTAATCTTTTCTTCGAGCCAGTTGGTCAATGAATCGACAGACTCGATATGCACGGGACGGCCTTTCCAGGCTCGGTAAGCCCAGATAAACAACATTACTGTCATTAAGATCTGAAAAATGAGGTTTCCAACTTCCGCTAGTCCGGTAATATTGCCGATAACACTGAGAATTGTTGTAACGATCAATATGCCGATGTGAGCTGCCAACCCCTGAGCGGCATGAAACCTCACTTTTGCCTCACTCTTTGGCACCAAAAACAGGATCAATAATCCAGCGACCATGCCGATATACCAAGGAATATATGGCAAAGCCGTTAAGACATTTTCAGGCAGGCCGACCTTGTCAACTTTTCGTGAGATCGACTGATCGACGTGCGCAAATCCGGCCGCATGATAATTTGCGGGAACATACTGTCCGGTGTAAGGCGGTGCCGCATAACCGGATGTCTCCGTCGGGAAAAATCTGCGGGTTTGTTCCTCGCCAGCCTCGGCAAATTGCCGGGTCTCGGAGCCAGTATGCCCAAGCGTCCGGGGCGCGGATTGAGCCTCGGCTGCGGCCTTTGCCTTTTCCGGAAAATCGGGATCTAGAGGATTTGTATCGTACTTTGTCGGCATCGCTAAAATGATTTTACGACATCTAAACTTGTTTAGTTCGCAATTTTTATCCCCAACTCTTTCAACTGCGACGCATCAACATCGCCCGGCGAATCCATCATCAGGTCCTGCGCCGACGCCGTTTTTGGAAAAGCCATGACGTCGCGGATGTTTTCGGTGCCGCAGAGGATCATGCAAGTTCGTTCGATTCCGGCGGCGAAGCCCCCATGCGGTGGCGTGCCGTATTCGAGCGCGTCAAGGAAAAATCCGAACCGCTCCCGAGCCATTTCCGTTGACAGCCCCAGTGCCTTAAAGTTTAGCGCCTGAATATCCTTCTGATGGATACGGATCGAGCCGCCGGCGCATTCGTAGCCGTTGATGACGGCGTCGTAGGCCTTGGCTCGGACTTCGCCGAGCAGATGGTGCTGCGCATTATCGTTTACAGCGGTCTTGAATTTCTCAAGATCTTCGTCCATCGGCGATGTGAACGGATGATGCGCGGCCGCGTACATATCTGTCCCCTCGTCGTGCTCGAACATCGGGAATTCCGTGACGATCAGTGGTTTATATGCCGAACGGTCGATCAGGCCTTCGCGTCTGGCGATCTCTAAGCGCAAGGCCCCAAGCGCCGCCGCGACAACCGATTTGCGACCCGCGACGATCAGGACAAGATCGCCTTTTT
Organism: uncultured Chloracidobacterium sp.; assembly: GCA_964618985.1. Classification (GTDB taxonomy): domain Bacteria; phylum Acidobacteriota; class Blastocatellia; order Pyrinomonadales; family Pyrinomonadaceae; genus OLB17. Next base: position 11,179 of record CAZUEI010000009.1, on the reverse strand, counting down.
CGGCATTTGAGGCCGAAACAAGCTGTCCGACCTTTTCCTCGCCGAGAACTTTCAGCAGTGATGATGTCGTCTCATCACCAACCTTTATCCACGCCAAAGCTCCGGCGCCGTATCGCTTTACAAAATCCTGAAGTTCATCAAGCTGTTTACGCGAATACTCGGCCTTGCCCGCTGCGACAATGCACTTGATCTCACCTTTTGATACCAAAACGGAAGCAAACGGAGCAAAATCAGTGCCGACAAGTTCGCTGCTTAGATCGACAAGTTCCATTTCAAAACGCAGATCGGGTTTATCGGAACCATAGCGTCGCATCGCCTCGGCGTACGTCATTCGCGGCCATTCGGCCGGCAGTTCGACATCGATCTGCTTCAAGACATGGTTAAACATACCCTGCATCTCGCGGTACGCCATTTCCTGATTCGCGAACGACATTTCCATATCGAGTTGCGTAAATTCCGGCTGTCGATCCGCACGAAGGTCTTCGTCGCGAAAACAACGGGCGATCTGATAGTACTTATCAAAGCCCGAGATCATCGTCAGTTGCTTCAAGATCTGCGGTGACTGCGGCAGGGCAAAGAACTTTCCAGTGTGAATACGCGAAGGAACAATAAAATCTCTTGCGCCTTCGGGCGTCGATTTGAGCAGGATCGGGGTCTCGATCTCTATAAAACCACGATTGTCAAAATACTCGCGGATCGCTGCAACGGCCTTAGCACGCATACGAATATTGTGCTGTAACTGAGGCCGGCGCAGATCTAAATAGCGGTATTTGAGCCGCGTCGATTCGTCGGCGAGATTTTCTGAACCGGCAACCTCAAGCTGAAACGGCGGAACTTTGGCATCATTCAGGACAAGGATTTCCCTTACCTTGACCTCAATATCACCGGTCGCAAGTTTTGCGTTGTGCGTGCCCTCGGATCGCGAAACGACCTCGCCCTTGACCGCGATAACGAACTCGCCACGAAGATTCTTAGCTTTTTGGTGTGCTTCAGCCGCAGTTTCTTCGCTGACGACCACCTGCGTCAATCCCTCACGGTCGCGCAGGTCAATAAACGTAAAAATGCCAAAATCGCGCTTCTTCGCGACCCACCCCATCAAAACGACTTGCTTTCCTGCATCCGACTCGCGGAGTTCGCCACAGGTGTGGGTTTTTTCCAGATTTCCTAAAACATCGAGCATAAAAATAAAAACGCCTCTCGGTTTGTGACAAACGAAAGGCGGCACGCTAAGCAATTAACGCACTCGCCAGTCAATTATTGTCATCAAACAGAATAAAGGCGGTCATAAAACCTTAAAAATAGAACCGAGCAAAATAATACAAGATTGGCGCTCCCAAAAGCAAACTATCAAGCCTGTCGAGAAACCCGCCGTGGCCGGGCAGAATGCTCGCTGCGTCCTTTGTTTTTGCCCCGCGTTTCATTGCACTCTCACATAAATCGCCGAGCACGCCGACTGTCGCCAGCACAATCGCGAGTGAAATCGAGAATTGAAACAGCAGTTCGGGAAAGAATGTTATCGTCGCAATAACTGCAGCCGCAGCGGCGAAAACAAGCCCGCTGATTAAACCTTCTACTGTCTTACCTGGCGAAATTGTCGGAGCGAGTTTGTGTTTGCCTAAAGCACGGCCTGCAAAATAGGCTCCAATGTCAGAGCCGAATATCACGAAGAAAAAATAACCGAGCAATTTTGTTGACAAGCCAGGATGGTTTTCAAAACCCACTCTTGTCGCAACCAAAAAGCCTCCAAGAAATCCGACATATATTATTCCAAGGATCGTCACGCCAATCCCGCTCAGCATCTTGGAAAAGTCCTTTTGAAAACGAAATGTTTGCGAGATCAAAACCGCTATTACGATCAATGCCAGGGTCGCGATCAACAGATCGGGTGATCTTGCCGGCGCGTCAAATACAAATCCGACAAATAACGCCATCGCGCCGAGGTAGCCAAAAGCTGCATCAGCCTTTAGCTCAAGTTTTTTTGTGATCGAATAAAACTCAAAAAGACCGGCGGCAAGTGCGAACGCGGCTATCCCGACGAAAAGCCACACGGTTTCGGGTACATACGACGGCAGAATGATAGACGCGATGATGATCGGCAGTGCAACAGCGGCTGTTAATATTCGAGTCTTCATTAGCTATTTTGGCTTTACGTCACCATATCGCCGCTCGCGTTTTTGATAATCGATGATCGCCTCAAATACTTCGGGCCGGCGAAAGTCAGGAAAAAGCGTTGGCGTCACGTATATTTCACTGTAAGCAAGCTGCCACAAGAGAAAATTCGAGATGCGAAATTCGCCACTCGTTCGGATCAGCAGATCGACCTCAGGCAAACCATATGTATATAAATTGCGATCAATGTCGGCCTCGGTCAAATGGTCGATCACGTCGTTGCGGTGTTCGATGTCGGCAAATGCGAGTTGCGCCGCGCGCACGATCTCGGCCCGCGCTCCGTAATTGAGAGCTATGCTCATAACCATTCCTGTATTTTGTGCCGTCGTTTGCGCGGCTTGTGCGATCTCTTTTTGCACATCATCAGCGAGGCCATAGATGTTGCCTATCGCCTGAAAGCGAATGTTATGTTCGTTTACCTCTTTTAATTCGCTCCGAATAAAGCGTTTTAGCATCTGCATTAGCCCTGCGATCTCGGTTCGGGGCCGTTTCCAATTCTCGGTAGAAAACGCGTAAAGCGTAACCGCCTTGATCTCCAGCCTTCTACATGTATCTATGATAGCCCGAACAGATTCTGCTCCGGCGCGGTGACCGAATATACGCGGCTTCCCACGCTGCTTTGCCCAGCGACCATTGCCGTCCATTATCACTGCAATATGCTGCGGCAGACGCGATTCATCAATTGCCTCCAACAGCTTGGCCTCGGCAGAATTGGGTTTAACGATACCGTCAAAATTCTCGCGCATAAGAATTATTAACCACAGATGAATACAGATAGACAGAGATAAGAAATGCACCAGACAATATATCGGTACTTATCTGTGTTCATCTGTGGTTAATTTTCCTTTCTTCGACTCGAACGATTGCATCGCGATTGATCGGCCCGTAGATATGCGGATAGATGTCGTTATTTGTCGAAGGTTCTTTTATCATCCGCGACATTAATCGCTCGGGGTCGATCTCTAGTATTACGATCCGATCTTCACCTTTGTAATATCTTTTGATCACACCGTCCAACTGATCGGCAAAACTGCAATGAATAAAGCCTTCTGTTTCGAGACTTTTAGCCCTGTAAAGCCCTGTGTCAAACGCCGCCCAAACATCCGGTAAAACTATGTGATAAATGAGCATTTCAGCTAATCATATTCTACCTTCAGCAGCGTCAAACCCTGTGCCGGTGCGGTTTTGCCCGCGAGGTCGCGGTCGCCGGTGACAATCGCCGTCTGAATTGTATCAGAATCCTTTTCACCGCGCCCAACCTCCAGCATCGTGCCGACTATTGAACGAACCATATACCGCAGAAAGCCGCCCGCACTGATCCGGAACTCGATCAATACAGCCTGCGCCCGGTCGTCCCAAAGCGATTCAACCGTAAAATCGAGCACGTTGCGGACGCGGCTTTCGCCATCCGATTTTGCCGAGGCGAACGCTGTCCAATCGTGCTCGCCGAGGAATAGCCGTGCCGCTTCATTCATTCGCGCGACATCCAATGGCCGGGATTCATGATGCGCAAACCTCCGCCAAAATGGCGACATCACCGGTGCATTGATCACGCGATAAACGTATGTTTTCCTTTTTGCTGAAAACCGCGCGTGAAAATCATCCGGTGCTTTTTCAGCCTTCAATATCCGAATGTCCCGCCACATATTGCCGTTGATCGCATGTTTGAGCTTTTCGGGTGTGAATTTGCTTCCGCTCAAATGAACGTTTGCCACTTGACCTTCCGCATGCACACCTGCGTCCGTCCGACCGGAACCAACCACAGCAATCTCAGTGTCGGCAAGCATTCCGATCACGCGCTCTAGCTCGCCCTGAATCGTGCGGTCATTTTCCTGCACCTGCCAGCCGTGAAAATCAGTGCCGTCGTATTGGATGAGAAGTTTGTAATTCATTTGGGATACAAAAGTCTAAATCGTTCACAGCAAACGAGCGACCGTTCATTGAATTCAATGCCAAGCTCGGCGGCTTCACTCGTAAAGTAAAGCCAATGCACGTCACGCCAATATTCGAGCGACTGATCACCTTCGCCTTCGTCCGAGGCAAATTGAGAGTTAACTTCTTCAAATGGCAGATGCCGTATCTCAACCGTTTGTATCACACACAATGGAACGCCGTGAAAATCGGTGACGATACTATAACCATTGGGGATTGGGGCATCTTTGGGTTTGATCTTATTGACGGCGGCGAGACTGGCCGTCGCAATTTTCTTGCCCTGGATAACAAGTTCCGCAAGTTCCAAAGCCATTTTCACTGTGTTGCCAAAATACCAAACCTGATAAGGCGTGTCCTTCGGGATCGCAGGATTTCGCATAAGAAATTCGTTCCAATATTTCTGAACGGCAGCATTCATGGCTTGCGGCTTCCCGGTTTTAGGGCCACGATTCCCTCTGTGCACAGCGGACATTCTTCGGGTTTGTAACTCGGCACATCGAGGCTGACGAGCGAAACCCTGGGAACTCCAACATCTGCAGAGCCGTCCGATCTGTCGATGATCGATGCCGCAGCAACAACCTTTGCTCCATGTTTTTCTAACGCATCAATGCATTCTCGCGTCGAACCGCCCGTAGTTATTACGTCTTCGACGACCAAAATTCGCTCGTCTTCTTTCACCGAAAAGCCACGCCTAAGTGCCATAACACCGTTTTCTCTTTCCGTCCAAATGAACCGAACACCCAACGCTTGAGCCGTTGCAAAGCCAATGATCAGCCCGCCGATCGCGGGCGAAGCCACAGTTTCGATTGCCTCACTGGTATATTGTTCGGCTATCGCTTCGCCAAATCGCCCAGCATCTGATGGATGTTGTAATGCAAGGGCGCATTGCAGGTACTTAGGGCTGTGCAGTCCGCTCGACAAAATGAAATGCCCGTCAAGCAAGGCTTGCGTTTCCTTAAAATGATCTAAAATGTTCATCAAAACTATATCAGCTCAAAAAACCTAACAAACTCTGCTAAACTACTCTAGATGACACCGTATCCTAACCTAATTTCCGAGTCATTGCTAATAAACGAGACCGTGGCGCTGCTGCGTTCGTTTGGCGGCAAAGCATCGGCAGTGAGCGTCGTCGATTTTGTGATGAAGATCAGAAAGCCCGATCCGTATCTCGCGAGATTGCTCGTTACTGATCTGATCGAACGTGACCCACGTCTCATGTTAAATCAAGACATGGTTGAGCTAGCAGGCGACGGATTCGAAAATCGCGAGTTGGATACGACGGAATTTGTCGTCTTTGATCTAGAAACGACCGGTGCAAAAGCTCCGCCTTGCCGAATCACTGAGGTCGGCGCTTATCGTGTCCGCAACGGCGAAGTGACCGAAGAGTTTCAGACTCTTGTAAACCCAGAGATGCCGATACCGGTGTTCATTACAAATCTAACGGGCATCACTGACGAAATGGTCCGCGACGCGCCGAAATTTGCAGATATTGCTCATGATCTTTTGAATTTTATTGGCGATTCGGTCCTTGTGGCTCACAATTCCGGGTTTGATATGCGTTTTTTGAATTATGAGATCGGCCGCGTTTTTGGCGATTATAAGATGGCCAATCCGTGTCTCTGCACTGTTCAGCTTTCGCGGAAATTGCTGCCCGACATTTTAAATCACAAACTTAAGACTGTCGCCGATCACTACTCAATTGACCTCACCAATCACCATCGAGCCAGTGCTGACGCCTACGCGACGGCACATATTTTTGTAAACCTACTCTCCAAATTGAGCGACCGAGGAGTTAACGACCTCGCGGCCGTCCGCAAATTAGGATCGCGAAAACACAGATATGTCAGATAAAGCTGCTGCAGTTGGCGTAAACAACCAATGCCTTGATATTAAACCAACCCCTCGGAATGAGATGGCTTTATATCAGCTTGACACTTTCGCCTACGAATTTCCCGGTAAAGAGATATGGGTTGAATTCGAAATGCCGGAATTTACTGCCATTTGTCCGTTCTCTGACTTTCCCGATTTCGCCGTCATCCGGCTGAAATATGTCCCAAACAATCTCTGCATCGAGCTGAAAAGCCTAAAACTTTATATCAATTCATTCCGCGACGTAAAGGTTTTTCACGAACACGTCATCAACATAATCATTGAGGATTTTGTCGCTGCGTGCGACCCACTAAAGGTAGAGATCGAAGGCGATTTCCACGTTCGCGGCAACATCAAAACCGTCGTCCGCGCCAGCTACGAATCTAAAAAAATCTGAGCGTATAACTCGCTCGAAATCCCCGTCCAATCTCAGGTGAAATATCTTTGATGAACGAGATGTGGTTGAAATACAGCTTGTTATTCAGATTATATGCACTGAACGAAAAGACATTCGCCGTGTGTTTGGTCGGGATGATATATGACGCGGTAATGTTAGCCGTTGCGTAACCTGCGGTCGGCGTTTCGTTTGTAAAAACGCGATCCTGACGGCCAATGGCGACGAATTCCGGTCGGACGCTCAGATTTTTGTAATGAGCGTCGAGTCCAAAGCGAGCTCGAAGCGGCGCGATGCGCGGCAGCGGCTGGCCGGTTTTCAGTTGGGCATTTACATAGTCGAGACCGGTAATTACATTCAGGTATTTGCAAGCCGTTAAATCGAGGCTCAATTCAGTGCCGACAAAACGGCTGTCGCCCTGAAGATAATATGCTACGGGAAAGCCGCTACCAGGATCGATCACGTCCGTCGGAGCAAGAAAAACGAAACCCTTGAATCCATAGTAATAGAAATTTGCCTCGGCCTTGACTCGCGTGTTCTGCTGACGCAGAGAAAGCTCAACGCCGCTGCTGATCTCGGGTTTCAAATTGGACTTGCCGACTTCAAACAATAGTGTGCCATCGTGCGGGCCGTTGTTGTAAAGCTCTTCGAGAGCCGGAGCGCGGTAACCGTGTGAGTAATTTGCAACAAAAGCACCGCCTTTCCAAAGCTCAAACCGAGCACCCGCTGCAACAGAAAAGCCTGTAAAGCTGCGATCCGTCAGTGACAAATTTACCGGATCGTAATTGTTGTGCTCGACGCGTCCGCCAAATTGCAGATCGACGCGCTCAAATTTTAATTCTTCCAAGCCAAAGACCGCGAACGAATCCTGCCTGACAGTGCCCTCTATCAATGTCTCGTCGCCAATTGTTGAAAAGTCGCGGTTGAAACCAGCAAACCCGAAACGGCCTGTTAATATGCCATTTTTCTTTTGCTCAAACATTCCTCGATACGATAAAACATTGTTCCTGAACGTTGTGCCGACAACATCTTCTTCAAGCTCCTGGTGTTGATAACGGCTAATGTCAACCGTGAACTTTATTCCGGTGACAAACCAGTCGGCGTCGTTATATCCAAAATTGAACTTTACGTCGCCGCGGTGCATGCGAATACTTCGTTCTTCCGGATCTGTCTCTCGGAAATCGAGCGGAATGCCGTAGAGGTTTTGATAGTAGCTGTAGTTGGCATTGAAAAAGGCTTTTTCGGCGAAATATCCAAATCCAGCGTTGCCTGCAGCATTTCGTGTGAAGGTGTTCTCGACCGTTCCAAAGTTGCCGCCTGCTTTGTAATCGCGTGTCCGCTGCGTGCTGCCATTGCCCCAGAACATCCAACTTCCCGCGCCGTATTCAAGCCCGCCGCTTGCCGCGCCATGTTTGTTATTTGTGCCGCCGATGCCGGACAAGTAACCACGAAATCCGGGATGAGCTTCCTCGTCGTGGCCGCTGATCGCATTGACAACGCCGCCGATCGCGTTGCTGCCATAGAGCAAAGTTGCCGGGCCTTTGACGACCTCGATCCGCTCGACTGTAAGCGTATCGATCGGTTCCGAGTGGTCACCTGACTGCGACGCGAGCGACCCGACGCTGACGCCGTCATTTGAGACCAACACCCGGTCGCCGTCAAACCCACGAATGACAGGCCGCGAAGTTCCCGGCCCCGACGAACGTTTTGCAACTCCGGCCTCATTACTCAAAACATCTCCAAGCCCAATCGCTGCACGCTCGGCTATCTGCGACGAGTTGACTGTGCTGACAGTTTCTATCGCTTCGAAAGTCGATTGTTCGCTACCACTGGCTGTCACCGTGATGCTTTCCTTGAGGCCTGAGATGACCAGCCGAAAATCTGCTGTTGTCACTGCCCCTGCTGTAACATTTACTTTCTGCGACGCGTCGCTGAATCCTTCCTGATGCGCCGTGATCGTGTAACGTCCGGGCGGCACGTTTGTGAATTCGTAGAGTCCGTAAGTGCCAGTAACTGCCGTTAGTTTAAGTTCTACTATCTTGACCGAAACCTGGTGCAGAACGGTGTCTTCACTTCCGAACCGCACGGTTCCCGTTATTTTGCCGTGCGTTTGAGAAAAAATGGTTATCGAAAAAAGAAAAACGAAAAAAAGAACTTTCATTATTGCCTCGCATATTAATTTTGCCGTTTGATGAGAGAAATAACGGGCAAATTATGCCCGTCACACATCAAGTGTGTTCGGTGATCTCGTAGTTTAGCGATCTTGGAGATCACCGATTATGCTTGGCAAAAAGGTGGAGCGCGCCCAGAATGACGGGCAATCGGAGAAAAAAGAAAACTGATTGAATGATGAAAAACCGGTGCCGCTGAAATAACGGCAGTGAGTGTGGAGGGCCCAACAATCAAAAAAGGCAAATGAACACTGTTCGAAAATTGCCGATGCAGCACGCAAATGAGACATTCCTGCCCATCAGTGCGGCTGCGGACCGGCACTTCAGATACAACCCCAAATTGCCCTGTTATATTGTGAGAAATATTTTGCGTAAGCCCCGTTGAAGTTATACCGTGGCTGTGGACAGCGTTGAATGTTGCTGAGTAAACGATGCCGACAAGAAGAACACAAGAAAACGCCTGTGCAATGTGTGACCTAATGCGGACTGACAATGTTCTGTTCATCAACTTCATTTCTTCTTGAGCAATAAATACGCGCGCTCGAATTATAAGTTTCAGTGATAGTCGCCGTCAAGATCAATGGTCTTATGGCATAATGCGCAGCTATGAAAGCACTCTTGATCATGCGTCACGCTAAATCGAGTTGGGATGACGCAAGCCTTTCGGATTTTGAACGCCCGTTGAATGATCGCGGGCTGCGGACGGCACCATTTATGGGTAAGTTTATGCGTGAAAAGGGTTTAGATCCGGCGATAATTCTGAGTTCGCCGGCTGAGAGGGCAAAACAGACTGCTTTGCTGGTAAAAGAGGCGAGCGGCTTTTCGAACGAAATTCAGTTCGACGACCGCATTTACGAAGCCAGCCCGCACAGCCTGGCTCAAGTCGTATCAGAGATCGACAATGCTCATACGTCCGCGATGCTGGTCGGCCACAATCCGGGCATGGAAGGCTTTATCCGCTTCCTCACCGGCAACCTCGAACCGATGCCGACCGCGGCTCTTGCAGTGATCGAACTGAATATTGATAAGTGGAAAGAGATCGACGATGGCTGCGGTGAATTGCAAGAAATCTATAGGCCAAAAGATTTAACATCCTCGTAACATTCTGTTAATACCCAATTAAGTCCTGCCCCATAGACTGTCGCAGAACGGTTAAGAATTCATTACAATTAAGCTATCGATATGCAGCAAACAATTCTGATCATCGAGGATGATGCGGACATCGCCGAAGGTTTGCAATACAACCTGAAGCGCGAAGGTTTTCGCACTGTAACGGCCGAATCAGGTGAAAAGGGGCTGCGGCTTGCGCTCGACGAAAAGAATACGCCTTCGCTGATACTGCTTGATCTGATGCTGCCGGGAATGAGCGGTATGGAGCTTTGCCGCCGATTGCGGCGCGAGACGATCACCGAAAAGACGCCCATTATAATGCTGACGGCCAAGGCGGCCGAAGGCGAAAAGATACTGGGTCTCGAAACAGGGGCCGATGACTATATCGTTAAACCGTTTTCGATAAAAGAGGTTATCGCACGGGTGCGAGCAGTTCTGCGACGGTCTGAAACGGAAACTTCGCCAAAATATCAGGACACGCTGCTGGCGGTGGATTTTGCCGATATGCGTGTAACGTGCTCGGACCGGGCGGTAAAACTCACGCGAAAGGAATTTGCCCTGCTCGAACACCTCATCAAAACCGAGGGCCGCGTGGCTTCGCGGCAGCAGCTTCTCGATAATGTGTGGGGCTACAGCTATTTTGGCGACACACGAACGCTCGACGTGCATATTCGCCGTCTGCGGCAAAAGCTTGACGAATGCGGCACCTGTATTGAAACCGTCGTCGGCGTGGGTTATCGTTTTATCGGGTGCAAATAAGCATTATGAATTCTGCCGCTGGACGCGAATTGGCCGAAACGCCGACATCGAATCAGATCCTCCAAAAGATACTCGACACAACTCGCGAAGCCGTAATTGTGGTTGACGCAAATATGCGCGTTGCCTATTGCAACGTGCCGGCGGCGGTGGCGTTTGGGCGTGACGATCTCGACCTGGAACAACATCGTCTGAGCGAGGTCATACGCGACCTCGACCTCCACGAAGCGTTTCGACAAGCCGCGGAAAAGCAGATCTCGTCGGATGTGCGGCTTGAACTTAACCGCGAAGGCAACAGGAAATTTGACGTTCATGTTGCGCCTATCGAGCTCGACGGCAAGGATTTCGGGATCGGTTTTTTTTACGAAACGACGCAGATCGACCGGCTCGAAACCGTCCGGCAGGAGTTTCTCTCAAACATCTCCCACGAGTTGCGGACACCTCTGACATCGATCCTCGCCTTTGTCGAAACGCTTCAAAACGGCGGCATCGACGACAAGGAAAACAACCTCAGATTCCTCGATGTGATTCGCCGAAATGCCGAACGGATGCACAGCCTGATCGCCGATATTCTGGAGCTTTCGCTCATCGAATCAAGAAATGTCACAGTCGAGATTCGCGAGGTCAAACTTCATGCAGCAGTTCAGGATGTGCTGACCGCATTATCAGCAAAGGCAAAAGAGTGTGAGATCGAACTGAAGAATGAAGTTCCCGAAACTGCGGTAGTTTCTGCCGATCTGGTGCGGCTCGAACAGATGCTGACAAACCTTGTCGATAA